>DATLNY010000155.1:0-3466 GCA_035536495.1 Candidatus Saccharimonadia bacterium
AGGCGATGATCGAGCGCAGCCCGATGATCGAGGGGCGGTCGCGGACGTCGCGCGCCTCGGCCAGCGCGGCGAAGAGGGCCGGGACGTCGTTCGCGTCGTCGACCTGCAGGGTGTGCCAGCCGTAGGCGGCGTACCGGGCGAGCACGTCCTCCGAGAACGCGACCGCGGTGTCGCCCTCGATCGAGATGTGGTTGTCGTCGTAGAGCACCACGAGCTCGCCGAGGCGCTGGTGCCCGGCGAGGGAGGAGGCCTCACCGGAGACGCCCTCCTCGAAGTCGCCGTCGGAGGCGAAGACGTAGATGGAGTGGTCGAAGATGCTCTGGCCGGGCTCGGCCTCGGGGTCGAAGAGCGCGCGGGTCCGCCGCGCGGCCATGGCCATGCCGACCGCCGTCGCGAGCCCCTGGCCGAGCGGGCCCGTCGTCGTCTCGATCGCGGGATGCTCCGAGTACTCGGGATGGCCTGGCGTCTTCGAATGCAATTGCCGGAATCGCTTGAGCTCCTCGATCGGCATGTCGTAGCCCGCGAGGTGGAGCAGCGCGTACAAGAGCATCGAGCCGTGCCCGTTCGAGTTCAGGAAGCGATCGCGATTCGGCCAGTCGGGGTTGCCGGGGTTGTGCCGCAGGAAATCGTTCCAGAGCACCTCGGCGATGTCGGCCATGCCCATCGGCATGCCCGGATGGCCGGAGTTGGCCTGCTGGACGGCGTCCATCGCGAGCGCGCGGATGGCGTTGGCGAGTTCTCTGCGGCTCGACATGGATTTCCTGCTGCGGGCGGGGCCGCACGACGCGGCTGGGCCGCGCATTGTAGTCGTCGGGACGCGTGGCGAGGGCGTGCAGTGTCGCGGGCCTCGCGCGTTTGCCGCTCCGCCGCTAGCCGTGCGTCGAGGAGACCGGCACGACCTCGGGCACCTCGGCCTCGGCCGTCTTGCTCGAGACGACGACCGCCGTTGCGAGGTCGCCCGTCACGTTGAGCGCGGTCCGGCACATGTCGAGGAAACGATCGACGCCGATGATGATGCCGATCCCCTCGGGCGGCACGCCGATGACGCCGCAGATCATCGCGATGACCGGCAACGCCCCCGCGGGCACGCCGGCCGTGCCGATCCCGCCCATGACGCAGAGGCCGAGCACGAGTAGCTGCTCGGCGATCGACAGCTCGACGTTGAACGCCTGCGCAAGGAACAGCACCGTGACGCCCTCGAACAGCGCCGTGCCGTGGTGGTTCGCCGACGCGCCGATCGTCAGCACGAAGCGCGAGACCTTGCGCGGCAGCTGCAGGTTTTCCTCGGCGACGCGCAGCGTGACCGGCAGGGTCGCCGTGCTCGACGCGGTCGCGAATGCCGTGAGGATCGCCTCCTCGCCCTCGCGGAAAAACCGCGCCGGGCTCATGCGCCCGACGTACTTCACCCAGAGCGGCAGCACGACGAACATGTGCACCGCGAGCGCGGCGACGACCGTCAGCGCGAACTTTCCGAGTGTCAGCAACAGCTCCCAGCCGAAGGCCGCGGTGAGGCCGAACATCATGACGGCGACGGCATACGGCGCGGCGCGGATCACGAGCCCGATCAGCGTCATCGAGATCTCGAACAGGCCCTGCACCGCCTCCTTGAAGCGCTGCGTGAACGGGGTCGGCGTCAGCACGAGCCCGATCCCGATCATCAGCGCGAAGAACATGACGCCGAGCTTCTGCCGGTCGTCGACCGCGGCGGCGACGACGTTCTTCGGCACGATGTTGAGCAGCAGCTGCATGCCCGAGATCTGTCCGCCGGTCGACGCGATCTCGGACGCCTTCTGCTGGCCGGTCGCGAGCGTGCGCTCGAGCACGGCGGGGTCCATCCCGACGCCGGGCTGCACCAGGTTCACCATCACGAGCCCGATCAGCACCGCGATGCCCGTCAGCACGGCCGTGTACATCAGCGTGCGCCAGCCGAGCCGCCCGAGGCTCGCGATGTCGCCGAGCTCCGCGACGCCGAGTACGAGCGCCGAGAACATCAGCGGCAGCACGAGCATGAAGAGCAGGTTGAGGAATATCGTGCGGATCGGCGTCGCGACGTAGTCGACGAGCCCCTGCGTGAGCGGCGCGTCGGGCGCGATGAAATGGGCGATGAGCCCGACGGCGGTGCCGAGCGCGAAGCCGATCAGCATCTTGACGTGCAGCGACGTCGTCCTCGATGCCGGCATCGGCGGGAGTTTTTCCTCGAGCACCGGGCGCTTCCTTCGTTGCGGAAAGGGGGTCAGAGTGCCTTTTTCGAAGGCGAACGTCGAATCGCGAGCACCTTCGACGAAAAAGGCACTCTGACCCTTTCCGCGGGCGCGCTACAGAGCCGGCGCGGGGTGCGACGCCATGAGGTCCTCGCGCGACTTCGGCCGGCCGATCAGGTAGCCCTGCGCGTAGCGGACGCCGAGCGTCTTGAGCATCGCGAGCTGCTCGGCGGTCTCGACGCCCTCCGCGATCATGTCGGCATCGAGCGCGTGCACCATCGACACGACCGCGCGCACGATCGCGAGCGAGCGCGCGTCGCCGAGCATCTGCCGGATGAATCCCTGGTCGAGCTTGACCGAGTCGAAGCGCAGCTTGTGCAGGTGCCCGAGGTTCGAATAACCGGTGCCGAAGTCGTCGAGCGCGACTTTCATCCCCAGCGAGTGGCAATGCGCGATGAGGCGCTCGACGCGGACGAAATCGAGCGCGAGACTCTCGGTGATCTCGATCTTCACGCGGCCGATCGGCACGTCGTATCGGGCCGCGATGACGACGAGCTCGTCGAGCAACCCTTCCTCTAGCGTCTGGCGCGCCGAGACGTTGACCGCGATGAACGGCAGCTCGCCTCCGCCTTCGCGGAGCGTCGCGAGCGCCGAGCAGACCGCGTCGAACACGTAGCGCCCGACCGGAAGGATCAGCGAAGTCTCCTCCGCGAGCGCGATGAACTCGACCGGCGAGATCGCGCCGCGCTCGGGATGATCCCAGCGGATCAGCGCTTCGTAACCCGCGATCGTGCCGCGATCGATGTCTTGGATCGGCTGAAAGCGAACTTCGAGCTCGCCGTCGGTAAGCGCCTGCTTGAGCTGCGTCTCCAGGCGGATCTTCGAGATGCCGGTCGCCGCGAGCGAGGCATCGGCGACGTCGACCGGATCCGGGGGCTCGTCCGTCGGCGCGATTTCCTCGTCGCCGCGCAGGCGCGCGAGCGCGGTGCGGTAGCGCTGCAGCTGGCCCCGGATCAGCGCGCGCACCACCGGGTCGGCCGCGTCGAGCCGCTCGTGGATCGAGGTCCGGTCGATCGCAACGAGCACGCAGTCCGTCACCGCGCGTGCCGTCGCGGTCCGCGGGGAGGCATCGATGACGGCCATCTCGCCGAGCAGGTCGCCCGGGCCGATCTGCGCGAGCGCAACCGATTCGCCCGCCGAGCCCGTGAGGATCTCGATCAGGCCCGACTCGATCAGGAACGCCGTGGTCGGCTCGTCGCCTTCCT
>DATLNY010000156.1:0-17522 GCA_035536495.1 Candidatus Saccharimonadia bacterium
CTTCAGGTCGCGACCGCGGCGGCCGCGGCGTTGCCCGTCGCGGTCGCCTTGCCCGAGGCGCTGGTGATGGGCCTGCCGATGGATCGTGCGGGGCGCATTCGCGCGTCGAGCGCGGAGCTTGCGGCGCACGCGGCCGAAACCGACGCGTTGCTCATCGGTCCCGGCATGGCGCCGTCGCGGTCGACGCAGCGCGTGGTGCGCGCACTGCTCGCGCGTGCGCAGCGCAGCGTCGTGCTCGATGCCGGCGCGTTGCAGCTCGCGGCCGTCGAAGCGCTCGCAACGCACGAGCGCGCAGAGCCCCCGATCCTGACGCCGCACCTCGGCGAGATGGCATCGCTGCTCGACATCGACGTGTCGCGCGTCGAGTCTGCGGCGCGCGACATCGCGCGTGAATTCGCGCAGCGCTGGGCCGTCGTGCTGGTACTGAAAGGGGCGACGACGCACGTCGGCATGCCCGACGGCGCGGTCTGGACGCATACCGGCGGGAGCGTCGGGCTGGGGACCTCGGGATCGGGCGACGTGCTCGCAGGAATCATCGCCGGGCTCGCCGCGCGCGGCGCCGACGCGGGGAGCGCGGCACTGTGGGGCGTGCTGCTCCACGCCGAGGCGGGTGCGCTGCTCAGCCGCCGCTTCGGACCGGTCGGCTTCCTCGCGCGCGAGATCAGCGCCGAGGTTCCGGCGCTGATGCCAGGCGCCTCGCGGACGCGCGCGCGTCCGCGATAAGTGGGACGGGCTACCCCCGCTTCAGGGCTGGATCTGGATGTTCTCGAAGCCGCTGCGGAACATGAGGTCCGCGGGTCCGACCGGGACGATATTGCCGTTCCCGTCGGTGTAGTAGACGTCGAACGCTTCTTCGGTATCGGGAATCGGCGTGAGGTTCGTCGCAGCCGAATCGAACACCGCGACCGCGTTGCCGTTCGCATCGGTCGCGATGTCGCCCGCGAGCGCAAGGTCGTTCGAGTCGAGTTGCGCGGCGCCCTGGCTGATGCGCGCGATCGATTGCGTCACGACGTTGTAGACGAACAGGTCCGGCAGCCCGTTGCCGTCGTTGGCGATGAGATCGTCGGCGTTCGAAATGAAAACGAGGTTGAGGCCGTCGGGCGAGAGCTCCGGCGACGTGCTCGTCCCACTCGCGGTCATCGTCACGTCGCCGACGCGGTGGCTGACCAGCCGGATCTCGCCGCTGGGCAAGCGCAGGTAGATGTCGGTGTTCGCGTTCGAGTCGGTGTCGAGACCACGCAGGTTCGTCGCGTCGGACTCGAACGCCGCGATCCACGGATCGGCGCTGAACGACGGTTTCGCGATCGTCGGATCGGAGCTGGGCCCGTCGGCCTCGAGCGGGCCCGCGCCGTCGGGATCGCTCAGCACGATATTGACGTCCGCGACCAGATCGCGCAGTACGACATCCGAAGCGGCGTTGGTATCCGAAACGGCGGGCTTGAGATTGGTCGCGAGCGTCGAGAACGCGACCATCGTGCCGCCGCTCAGCACGGTCGCCTCGCCGCTCGGCCCGTTGCCAATCACGCCGGCGGCACCGTCGGCGCGGCTGACGAGCTCCGTACCGACGCCTTCGGTCGCGACCACGACGTCGGAGTCGCCATTGGTGTCGGAAGTCACGCCTGTCGTCTGCAGGTTCGTCGCGTCGGTCGAGAAGGCGGCGACCCACTTGTCGCCGAGCGCGTTCGTCGTGACCGCGGGATCGGCGCTCGGACCATTGCCGCTCGCCGAGACCGCCGTGTTGGTCGCGGTCTGCATCTCGTAGATCACGACGTCGGTGACGTTGTTGTTGTCGGGCGCGGCCGTCAAGTTCGACGCGTTCGACGAGAACACGACGACCGTGCCGTCGCCGGAAACGTCGGGCTCGCCCGAATCCCCGTTGGCGGCCCCACCGCCCGGCGCCGTCGTGATGACGAGCTCACCGCCGCTGACCGGGTTGTTGACGGCGATGTCGCCCCACTTGCTGCCGAGGCCCTTGGCCAGCACCTCACCGTCGCGCGCGACGATCGCGCCGGTGCTTGCGATCGCACCGTCGCGGTCCCTCAAGCCGTATGCGATGACCGCGCCGTTGCCCGACAGGCTCGGCCCGACGCGGTCGCGGTCTCCGGCGAGCCCGCTGCCGAACGCGCTCACGCGCGCGATGGCCTGGCTCGGCGTATCGACGACGAAGACGTCGTCGGCAGCGTTGAAGTCGCGTGGTACGAGGTTGGTCGCGGCCGAGCCGAACACGACCTTTCGTGCCGTGGCATCGATGTCGAGAGAATAGAGCTCGGTGTCGAACCCGAGATCGTCGAATACGCCCGACGGGCCGTTGGCGCGATTGAACGCCGGCGTAGCGGAAACCGTGCGGAGGCCGCGCGTCACGGAGTCGTAGAGCATCACGCTGCGGTTGCGCGTGCCGCAGCGGTTGATGCAGATGTTGTCGGCGATGTACGCGACGTAGAGGCCCTGGTTCGAAACGCGCGTGCGCGCCTTCACGGTCGCCGCGGTTCGACCGAAGAAGCTCCCGCCGAGACGCGTCACCGTGTTCGTGCGCGCGCTCCAGAGGAACACCTTGGTGCCGGCCGGAGGAAAGCTTTCGTTCGCGAGGTTGTCGCACGAGACGAACGCGACGTACGCGCCGTCGGGCGAGATGCTCGCCCACGAGCCGCTCGCCGGCGTGTTGGTCGTGTTGAACTTCGAGATCACCTGCGGCTGACCGAGCGCGTCGTAGCGCTTGACGGCGAAGTTCGGGAAGCAGCCTTCGGCGCCGGACGAGCCCGCGCCCGACGTATCGCCGTAAACGAGATACCGGCCCGTGCCGGAAAGCTGGAACGTCAGTGCTTCGAATGCGATGTATGGAGCGACGGCTACCGGTATGCCCGCGGGCAGGGTCTTGCGATAGAGCGTCTCCACACCTGACGCGGGCTCGGCCGCGAACGCGACCGTGCTGCCATCGTCCGAGATCGACGGCTGCTGATATTCGGATCCGACGAGGCTGCTCGAGCCCGAAGGGTTGACATCGTCGAGGCAGCTGATCGTTCCCGGGGCGGTCCAGAGCCACACTTCACCGAGCCCACCGGCGCATTGCGTAGCGCTCGCGAGGAAAACGACCTTCGAGCCGTCCGACGAAACGTCGGGCCAGCGCGCGTCGGCTTTCGGCGTCGCGAGCAGCGCGGAAATGCGCGTCAGCGCGCCGCTCGCGAGATTGCGCAGGAACACGTCGCGATCCGCACCGGGGTCGGTGGCGTCATATCCGGACGCGTACGACGAGAAGGCGACGAAACCGCCGTTCGCGGAAATCGACGCGACGCGCGAATGGCCGTCCTCCTCGGTTCCGATGCGGCCGTTGCTGGCGACCGTCAGGGTGGGCGAGCCGGCGTTGTACACGAGCACACGGTCGCGCGTGTCGTTGCGCAAGTTGACGGGGTCGGTGAAGTCGTTGACGAACGCGGCCACCGTTGCACCGTCGGACACCGCGCCGCGTCCGGTGATTTCGAGGCGGGAGCCCCCCTGCCGACCGGTGCCGATCCCGATCGGCGCGATCGAGCCGTCGCGCACCGCTTCCAGGTTCCAGGCGCCTCCGCTGCCGCCGCTGTGGTAGACGATGTGGTTGCCGTCAGGGGCGAGATTCACCGGCACGCCGGTCGGGATCACGCCGGACTCGCAACTGTTGGTCCCCTCGCTGACGTCGTAGACGAACGCCTTCCGGCCGACAAGGTTGCACGGGTTCGCCGCGACGATGTCGGTTGCCGGCGAGAAATACGCGATGCGTTCGCCATTGCCCGAGATGCCCGGCGGCATCGCCGATTCACCGCTCGGCGATCCGGACGCGCCATTGCCGCCGTTGGTCCCCGCCGAGTTCCGCGACACCAGGGTGTAGACGAACTGTGGCGTTCCTCCCGAGAACGTCAGGGTGCCGAGATAAACATCCTGCGCGGAATTGGTATCAGCCGCGACCAACGACTCGGTGGTGGTGAAGGCGAGGGACGCACGAGTGGCCCGCGTCAACTGGATGAGCACAACGCGAGAAGCCACGCTGCCGGTTGTCGCCCCGACCGTCGAGCCTCCGGGCGCGAAAACGCCCCCCGTCAAGGTGTCCTTGAGGAACATCCGGCAGTTGACGGCAAGGCCCGGCACCAACCCAGGCATGCACGCGTGCCAGGAGACGAACCGCCCACCGGGCGAGACGCGAGGAAAACGAACCAGCCCTGTCGCGGCGACCTGGGCACCGGCCGCATCGACGTTGACGCGCACGATGCTGCCATCGGTCAGGTTCTTTCGAAAAACGTCGTGGGTGCGATTGGTATCGCCCAGCACGAGGTTCGATGCATTCGAGGCGAAGACGACGAAGCCGCCCGTCGAGTCGATCGCCGCGCCGTAGCTCTGGCCGTCCGACTCCTGGCCCGCCGAGTTGACGCTCACACGCGTCATCTGGTTCGTCGAGCGGTCCAGCACGAACACGTCCTCGAGCCCGTTCGTGTCGCCCCGCACGAGGTTGCTCGCGGTCGAGAAGAACGCGAGCTTCTGCCCATCCGCCGTCAGCGTCGGACCGAGGCTGTTGTCGTTGGCGGGAAAGGTCTGCGCCGACACGACGGTGGGAAGCACGGTCGTGGCGACCAACAGGGCGAGCCGGACACCGGCATGGAAGCGCGTAAGCATCATGCATCTCCGCCGACCGCGATCGGCTGCTCTACGAATGACGGTCGTGGACGCGGAGCCACGACCGTTGCGAAAACGTGAAGCCCCATGCCGGGTCACCCCGACCGATGCGCGATCCCGCGCGTATCTCGAGTCGGAACAGCTTACTCGCGGCCCCGGCGACGAACTCTCGCATGGCGCACCGTTCGTGCCAGCGCGCCGTGCGAGCTCAGCCGTGGCGGGTGCGACCTCGCGCCCGTTACCGCGGTCTCCCCTCAGGAAACGTCAAAAGCGGCTGTCGGCTGTCATCCGGCCGCTGCGGCGCGATTCCGGGGCGCCGCGGCGCACCGATCGCACGAGGCGCAGGGAATGCGTCGGCGTGGCGGCGTTCGCCGAATCGGTTCCGGACGCGCCGGTGCGACGAACTAGCCGATGGAGTCGCGAACGGGTGACCCGGTTCGCGCGCTGCTTTCGGCCGCGCGCAGCGCCACGACGAGCGCACCGAGCCAGACCGCGCCGATCAGCGTGCCGGCGAGCACGTCGCTCGGCCAGTGCACGCCCATGCGCACGCGCGCGAGCCCGACGATCGCATTGACGATCAAGACGAGCAGTATCGCGAGCGCCTGCTCGACCCTGCTGCGCGACGCCGTGATCCAGAAGTACGCGAGCAGCCCGAAGATCGTCACGACCTGGATCGCGTGGCCGGACGGGAACGAATGCAGCGGCGGCGACGCGAGCCCCTCGGCGATCAGCTCGGGCCGTGCGCGATCCCAGATCGTCCAGCCGAGCAGCGCGAGGGGTTTCGTCAGCACGAACCCCGCGACGAGCGCCGCGCCGCGCAGCGGACGACGCAGCCACAGCGCGAGGCCGGTCGCGAGCGCGAGGATCGGGATCAGGAACGACGACGCGCCGAGCGCCTGCCAGAAGATTGCGGCCTGGAACGTCAGCGTGCTTGCCTCGACACGCCGCAGCGACGCGAGGTCCCAGTCCTGCAGGCCGTCGCCGACGGACGCGCGAGCGAGCATCGTGACGAGCGCCGTGACGATCAGCGCGAGCGCGAATCCGGCACCGAGCACGCGTGCCGCCCGCCACCAGGCCTCGCGCGGCACCGTCCGGAATTCCTCGCGCAGCTTCCGCGCGAACGCCCGCAGCCCGCGCACCAGCGCCCAGCTCGATCGATCGTCCATGCCGTGACTCCATGGCGCCGCACGTGGCCGACTCTGCCGGTGTGCAGCTGAAGCGATGGTGATATTCGTCGCTCGTACCCCCGGGACCGTAACCCGTCGCATCGGACCTTTCCGGATCCCGGCATCGATGGGACAACGGCAACGCGGCCGGTCGATCCCGCTGGCTCGCGCAAGCGAAATCCATTTCAAACTGCATGCGAGCGGTTCCGCCATGACCACGACCCTCCTTCTCCACATCATCGCCGGCACGGTCGGCCTGCTGTCGGGTTACCTCGCGCTCTACAGCACGAAGGGCGCGCCGCTGCACCGCCGCGCCGGGACCGTGTTCGTCTACGCGATGCTCGCGATGTGCGTTCTCGGCTTCATCGTCGCGATCGCGCGCAACGCCGCGCCGGTCATCAACCTGCCGGCGGCTTCGATCACGGCATATCTCGTGTTCACGTCGTGGCGCACCGTTCGACCGGGTGTACCGCGTACGCGCTGGATCGACCGCGCGGCGACCGGCGTGGCCTTGCTGGTCGGCGTCGTGAGCATCGGCTTCGGCGTCGCCGCGATCGCGGAAGGCGGAGCGCGCGCCGGCATCGCATTCCCGTGCTTCCTGTTCGGTGCCGTCGGCGTGCTCGGCGGCATCGGCGACCTGAAGCTGCTGCGCGCGGAGCCCCTGCGTGGCGCCGCGCGGCTGTCGCGTCATCTGTGGCGGATGTGCTTCGCGCTGTTCGTCGCGGCGTTGTCGTTCTTCGTCGGCCAGTCCGACGAGTTGCCGCAAGCGTTGCGGACGCCGGCCCTGATCGCCGTGCCGCCACTCGCGGTGCTCGCAACGATGGGCTACTGGCTCTGGCGCGTGCGGCGTCCGCGCAAGTCCGCGCAGGTCGCGTTTCGCGACGCGGCGACGCTCGCCAATTCCTAGGCGCGGGTTGACATCCATACCAACCAGTCGGTATGGTTCGCGTCATGAGCCACCCGGCGCAGCACCACTCGAAGCTCAGGCTGCTCGACGCCGCGATGCAGGTCATCCGCGCAAAGGGCTACGCCGCGACGACGGTCGACGATGTCTGCCAGACCGCCGGCGTCACGAAGGGCAGTTTCTTCCACCATTTCAAGAGCAAGGACGAGCTCGCGGTCGCCGCGGTCGAGCATTTCTCCGCGATGGCGGAGGGCCTGTTCGCGCACGCGCCGTATCGCGCCGCCGAGGATCCACTCGATCGCCTGCTCGGCTACGTCGATTTCCGCGCCGAGATCCTGACCGGCGACCTGCCCGAGTTCACCTGCCTGATGGGCACCCTCGTGCAGGAGACCTACGACACGCACCCGCAGATCCGGATCGCGTGCGATGGCGGCATGTCCGCGCATGTCGCCGAGCTAGTGCGCGACGTAACGCTCGCGAAAGCACGCTACGCGCCGAATGCCGAATGGACCGCCGAAAGCCTCGGCTACTTCATGCAGTCGGTGCTGCAGGGCGCCTTCATCTTCGCCAAGGCGAAGCAGACGCCGCAGATCGCGCGCGAAAGCCTCGCGCACCTCCGTCGCTACCTCGTCAGCCTGTTCCCCCGATCCCGCACGGTAAGAAAACGCACGGAGAAACCATGAACCGCAAGGACCCCGCCACCACGAGCCTCGTGCAGCCCTACCTGTTCTTCGGTGGACGCTGCGAGGAGGCGCTCGCGTTCTACCGCGACGCCGTCGGCGCCGAAGTCACGATGAAGATGCGCTTCGACGAGAGCCCCGATCCGATGCCTGACGGCATGCTTGCGCCGGGCTTCGGCAACAAGATCATGCACAGTGAATTCCGCATCGGCCAGACGGCGATCCTTGCGTCCGACGGATGCTCGACCGACGAGAAGGCGACCGGCTTTTCGCTCGCGCTGACGGTGCCGACGATCGCCGATGCGGATCGCGCGTTCGCGAAGCTCGCCGACGGCGGCAAGGTCACGATGCCGCTCGGCAAGACGTTCTGGTCGCCGCGCTACGGGATGCTGACCGATCGCTTCGGAATCGGCTGGATGGTGATGGTCCCGTCGGAACCGACGCGATGAGCGCCGCGAATCCGGCGCGCGACGCGCAGAAGATCACGCCCTGCCTCTGGTTCGATTTCGACGCCGAGGAGGCGGTGAACCACTACGTCGGCATCTTCGGCAACTCGAGGATCCTCGACGTCCTGCGCTACGACGACAGCAATTTCACCGAGCACGCCGGCAAGGTGCTGATGATCCGCTTCGAGCTCGAAGGCCAGGAATTCCAGGCGCTCAACGGCGGACCGCAGTTCCCGTTCACCGAGGCGATCTCGCTGAGCGTCGATTGCGCCGACCAGGCCGAGGTCGATGCGCTGTGGGCGAAGCTGACGGCCGGAGGCAGCCCGGGCGAGTGCAGCTGGCTCAAGGACAAGTTCGGCGTCTCGTGGCAGATCGTGCCGCGCGAGCTCGTCGCGATGCTGCGCGATCCCGATCCCAGGAAAGCTGCGCGCGTCATGCAGTCGATGATGACGATGGGCAAGATCGACGTGGCGAGATTGCGCGCGGCGTACGCCGCGCCATGACGCCTCGAATGACGCGTGCCATGTGCTCGATCGCGGCAGCGATCTGCGTCACGAGCGCGAACCTGTCGGCCGCGCCGGTGCACTACACGATCGATCCCGAGCACACCTTTCCGAGCCTCGAGTTCCCGCACATGGGGATCTCGGTCTGGCGTGGACGCTTCAACGAGACCGCCGGACGCTTCACGCTCGATCGCGAGGCGCGCACCGGCACGGTCGAGGTCCGGGTCGCGACCGACAGCATCGACTTCGGGCTCGAATCGATGCGCGCATTCGCCGTGCAGCGCGACTGGCTCGAGGTCGAGCGCTTCCCGGAAATGACCTACGCCGGCACGCTCGTGTTCGAGGGCGAGTCGCCGGTGGCCGTCGACGGCAGGCTGAGCTTGCGTGGCATCACGCGCCCGCTGCGACTTTCGATCCGGAAGTTCGGCTGTCTGACGCATCCCGCCGAGCAGCGCGAGCGCTGCGGCGCCGATGCCGAGGGCGTGCTCGACCGCGCCGATTACGGCATGGGCCTCTACACCGAGGACGGGGCGGGCCGGATCACCTTGCGGATCCAGGTCGAGGCATTGCGCGATCGGGATCCCGCGGCCGCGCCGGAAAGCTGAGCGCTCTACCACCCGCCGAAGCGCGGCCACCACGCCGTGATCGTCGCGCCGTCCTCGCCGACGACGTGATAGCCGGCGTGCTGCGCCGCGGTCGCGCACGCATGGTTCGGAAGGATCCGCACGAGCGCGCCGACCGGCAGGTCCGGCAGCGCCTCGCACGAGCCGTCGCGCAACGCGAGCATGCCGTGTTCCTGGTTCGTCGCGCGCACGACGAGGTCGCCGTACGGACGACCGGCGACGTCGCAGACGAGACCGTAGCCCTGGTCGATCGCCTGGGTCGCCGTGCCGCGATCGCGCGACAGCGCCATCCACCCGGCGTCGACGAGGATCCAGCCCTTCTCGCGCTGGTGCCCGATCACGCTCGCGAGCACGCCGATCGCGATGTCGTCGATCGCGGCGACGCCGAGCCCGGCCATGACGAGGTCGTGGAAGACGTAGACGCCGGCACGCACTTCGGTGACGCCGGTCAGGTCGCGGGCGAAGTGTGCGGTCGGCGTCGAGCCGACACTGACCGACGCGCACGGCAGCCCTGCGACGCGCAACGTACGCGCCGCGGCCACGACCGCGGCGCGCTCCTGCTCGGCGGCCGCCGCGATCGTGTCCTCGCCGGGGCGGTCGTACGAGCCGCCCGCGTGCGTCACGACGCCGCGCAGCTCGGCGCCGTCCTCGTGCAGCGCGCGGCCCGTCTCGACGAGGCACGCAGCGCCCGGCGCGATGCCGGCGCGATGCCCGTCGGCATCGATCTCGATCAGTGCGGGAATCCGCTCGCCGCTTTCGCGGGAGGCGCGCGCGACGCTTGCCGCCTGCTCCGGGCTGTCGAGGATGACGCTGAGGTCGACGCCGGACCGGCGCAGCGCGATGACGCGTGCGAGCTTGTTCGGCGTGATGCCGACCGCGTAGAGGATGTCGCGCACGCCGGCCGTGGCGAACCGTTCGGCCTCCTCGAGCGTCGAGACGCATGCCGGCCCGCCGGGGTCGCGCATCATGAGGCGCGCGATCTCGATGCTCTTGCACGTCTTGAGGTGCGGGCGCGCGGCTACGCCGAGCGCGCGCAGGCGCGCGTCGAGCCGCGCGAGGTTGCGCGTCATGCGTGTCGAGTCGAGCACGAGGCAGGGGGTCTGGAGCGCTTCGATGCGCATCGCGTCTCGGTCCGGTCGCTGGTCATTGCACCCGCGTACAGCTGCGTTGTCGATACTCGCGCTGTCTGCATCCCCGCAGCAAGGAGTAGGACCGTGGACAAGATCCGCAAGAGTGGCGTGAAGAACGAGGTCAAGGGCGCCGTGAAGGAGCTCGTCGGCAAGGTCACCGACAATCCCGCGAAGGCGCGGGCCGGGCGCGCGCAGCAGACCGTCGGTCGCGCGCAGCAGACCGTCGCCGACGCGAAGGACCAGCTGCGCGAAACGAGGCGCAAGTCGCGCTAGTCGTTCGCGTCGCCTGATATGCGACTGGAGCCGGCAGGCCGGCTCCGGTCGCGCGCGCGCGGTTGCGCGCCGGGCACGCTGGGCTTTCGGCGCATGGGCGCGCTCACTGCTCACGCGCATGACGAGCGACCGTGGCGGACAGACCCATCGCGGCCGATGTGCAACGCTCGCGCGGACGCCGCTCGTCGGCGTCGGCCGCGGCTCGGGCGCACGATCGCGGCGCTCGTCGCTGCCGCGCCTGTGACGACGGCGCAGTTGCTATCGTCGTGAGATGAAGCGCGACGCATCACGCCCTGCGACGGGCCATCTTCACCGCGTGTTCGGCCGGCAGCGGCTGAGCGTCGTGCTCGTCGCGTCGATCCTGATCGGCTGGCTCGTCAGTCACGGCTTTCCGGCGACGCCGGCGGTCGAGGTCATCGCGCGCGAGATTGCGGTCGGGCTCGGCGCGTTGCTCGCGTTCGGCCTGTTCGAGCGTTGGCCCGCGCAGCTGCCGCGCTGGCTCGCACGCTGGGTGCTGCAGATCGTCGGCGTCGCGGTGTCGATCCCACTGGCCGTGTTGATCGTCTACCTCGTCGTGTTCTACGGCGACCCGGTGCCGTTCTGGCGCCACCAGATGCGCCTGACCGGGTACGGTACGCTGACCGGAACCGGCCTGCTGTTCGCGCCGTGGATCGCGATGGCAGCGTTGCTGCGGCAGCGCGACAGCCGCGTCCGCAGCCAGGCCGTCGCGTTCGAGCTCGAGCGCGGCGCCCTCGAGCGCCGGGCGCTCGATGCGCGCATGCGGCTGCTGCAGGCGCAGGTCGAGCCGCATTTCCTGTTCAATACGCTCGCGAACGTCCGCGAGCTCGTCGACTCCGGCTCGCCGCAGGCCTCGACGGTGCTCGACCACCTGATCGCGTACCTGCGCGCCGCCGTGCCGCGGCTGCACGAGACCGTGACGACGATGGGGCAGGAGCTGCAACTCGTGCGCGCGTACCTCGAGATCATGCACATGCGGATGCCAGACCGGATGCAGTTCGTCGTGCAGGCCGAACCCGCGGTCGACGCGCTGCGATGCCCGCCGATGACCCTGCTGACGCTGGTCGAGAACGCGGTGCGCCACGGCATCGACCCGAGTGAAGTCGGCGGGCGCATCGAGGTGCGGGTGCGGGTCGAGGAAGGGCGCTGCCGCGCGCAGGTCTGCGACACCGGCGTCGGGCTGCAGTCCGGCAGCGCCGGGCTCGGCACCGGAATTTCGACGTTGCGCGAGCGCCTCGAGCTCGCCTTCGGCGGCGACGCGAAGCTGGAGATCGAGCCCCTGCAGCCGCAAGGCGCATGCGCGAGCCTCGATTTCCCCGCACAGCGCAGCGCGCCGTGAGCCGCCGGCCGACCGCGCTCGTCGCCGACGACGAGCCGCTGCTGCGGAAGTCGCTGGTACGGATGCTCGCGGACGCGTGGCCCGAGCTCGAGGTCGTCGCGCAGGCGCGCAACGGCCGCGAGGCGGCCTCGATGTTCGAGGCCCAGCAGCCCGACGTGTGCTTCCTCGACGTGCACATGCCCGGCATGTCGGGCATCGACGCCGCGCGCGCGATCGGCCGCCGCGCGCACCTCGTGTTCGTCACCGCGTTCGACCAGTACGCGGTGCAGGCATTCGAGCACGGCGCGCTCGATTACCTCGTCAAGCCGGTCGAGGCCACGCGCCTTGCCGACGCGGTCGGGCGCCTGAAGGAGCGCATCGCCGCAGCGCAACCGCTGCCGAATGTCGAAGCGCTGCTCGAGCAGCTCGCGTCACGGTTCGGCAGGAAGGCAGCGCCGGCCGCGCTGCAGTGGATCCGCGCGTCGGTCGGCCAGTCGTTGCGGCTCATCGCGGTCGACGAGATCGATTTCCTGCGCTCCGACGAGAAGTACACGCTGATCGCATGGCGCGGTGACGCGGGCAAACCGGGCGAGGCGCTGCTGCGCACGCCGCTGAAGGAGCTGCTCGCGCAGCTCGATCCCGCGCAGTTCGTGCAGGTGCACCGTTCGGTCGTCGTGAACCTGCGCTCGATCGGCCACGTCACGCGCGGCGACAACGAGACCGCGCAGATCCACCTGAAGGGCCGCCCGGAGGTGTTGCCGGTCAGCCGCAGCTTCCTGCACCACTTCCGTCAGACGTGAGCGGCAAGCGTCAGTCGCCGCAGACCCGCAGGCGCGCGCGGTTGCGGCCGATCTGGCCGTGCTCGGCTTCACCCGATAGCGCGCCGCCGGGACCGCAGACGTTGATCAGCCGCGGCAGCTGGCCGCGCGCATGCGGCGGACGGTTGGAGTTGTCCGGGCCATTGCCGTTGCCGCGTGTACCAGGGCCATTCGTGCCGCCGAGGCCCGGCGGGCGCGCGTCGCCGACATCGGCGGGACGCGACGGCGGCGCTGCGCGCGTTCCGAGGGACGGCATCGCGGGCCGCGTGCCGGGCGCAGCAGACTGCGCCGAGGCGGCCGCCGGGGCAAGCAGGAACGCGGCGGCGAGCAGCGTGGCATGGGCAAGCGGGACGAATTTCATGACGAACCCTCGGCGTGTCGCGTAGAGCTAGAGGGTTAACACGAGTGACAGGCCAGAGCAACGTGCGCCGCACCATCGTGCCCAACGGGTCGACGAGCGGCCGGCGCGAGCCGCCGATGCGGCAATGGCCGAGCTCGCCGGGTCAGCTCGCAGGATCCTCGAAACCGGAGACGAACACGCGATCGAACACCGCGCGCCCGTCGCCGTCGTGGTCGACTGCGTCGAGCGCCGGATTGTCGTTCGCGTCCTCGTCGGCGAGCCCGTCGCAGTCGTTGTCGTAGCGGTCGCCGGCGATCTCGGCCGCGCTGGGACGCGCCGCTGGGTTCGTGTCGTCACAATCCCCCGCCGCGAGCGAGAAGCCGTCGAAGTCCGCATCACCGCTGTCGCTCGACGGGGCGTTGTTCGCGTCCTCGTCGGCGAGCCCGTCGCAATCGTCGTCGAAACGATTGCCGACCGCTTCGACCTGCCCGGCGAACACGTTCGCATCGGTGTCGTCGCAATCGCCGCCACGGACCGCCGAGACGGGTTGCGGCCCGCTGATCGTGACCTGCGCGCGGGCATTGTTCGAGAACACCGCGGCGGCGGACGTCGGCGCGTAGTCGGCCGCATTCGTGGTCGATATCGCGCTCGCGATGCCCGTGAATCGCAGCGCGACGAGCGACGACGACGGCAGCGGTCCCGGCTCGCACGGGCCGAACTGGCCATCCGGGTCGTTGTCGGTCGTGCCCGTGTTCGGACCGCCGTACGAGCCCCAGCACAGCGAGTACACGACGCCGCCGTCGTCGGACTCGAACGTGAGCCGCCCGCCCCCGAGGTACGACAGCGGAATCGTGTTCGTCATGATCGCGTCGGGCGTGATTCCCTGCGCGGCGGCGAAGCTGGCGCTCGCGACGAGCACGCGGTCCCCCGCGCTGCCGTTCGTGACCGGCGCGGTGAAGTCGAACAGCAACACCGGGTTCGCGCCGTTCGCATCGCTGACGCGCAGGCGCGACGCCTGCATCTGGTTCTGGCCGGCGAAACGCATCCGCAGCTGCACGGCCTGCTGCGTCGCGTCGCCCTGCACGCCGGCGATCGCCTGCTCGATCTGCATGAAGTGGAACGAGGCGCGCGCCGGCTCGGCGCCGGCCAACGCGATCACGCCGAGCAATGCCGCTGCGGTGGTTCGCATCGATAGGTCCCCGTCCGTCGCGCCAACTCCGTATATACCCCCTCGAGCGCGCGCCGCGCCAGCGCGACGCGCGAGCGCCCGCTGCAGGACGGCATCGCAGGCAAGTACCCTTGCAGGCACCGTGCGCTCCGGAGGTTCCCGATGCCGATCACGTCACGAATCCTCGCCGCAATCACTGCACTGTGCCTGTCCGCGACCTCGCTCGCGGCAGAGCCCGTTCGCGTCGAGCGCAGCACGATGCTGCTGCTCGGCAACAAGGCAGGATTCCAGGAGGCGCGCTACGCAGCCGACGGCAGCGTGACGGTCCACTTCGAATACAACGATCGGGGACGCGGCCCGAAGCTCGACGGCGAGTACCGCGTCGGCGCAAACGGGATTCCCGACCGGCTCGGGATCTCCGGCGTCGCGTACTTCAAGTCGCCGGTCGAGGAACGCTTCGCCCGCGATGCCGACGGGGTGCGCTGGAAGAACGCGAGCGAAGACGAGCAGCGCGCGGCGTCGACGCCGGGCTTCTACCTCGCGCTCGAATCGCTGCCCGAGGACACGGTGCTGCTCGCGCGCGCGCTGCTGGCGACGAAGGAGCGGCGCATCGCGCTGCTCCCGACCGGCGAAGCGCGCATCGAGCACGTCGACACGATGAGCGTGCGCGGTGGCGCGGGGACCGCCCGTGCCGGGCTCTATGCGCTGCACGGGCTCGACCTGTCGCCGAGCTACCTGTGGCTCGACGAGGAGCAGCGTTTCCTCGCGAGCGCCGGCGACTGGAGCTCGACGATCCGCGACGGATACGAAGCGGCGCTGCCGGCGCTCGCGGCGCGGCAGAAGTCGGTCGAGCGCGCGTACACCGAGGCGCGCGCGCGAAAGCTGACGCACGATCTGCGCGGCGCGCTCGCGATCGACGACGTGCGCGTGTTCGATCCCGCGACGCTCGAGGTGCGTGCGGGGCAGAAGATCGTGATCGCGGCCGGGCGCATCGTCGCCGTCGGCCCTCGCGACGAGATCGCCACACCGGAAGACGCCGAGGTCTGGGCCGGCGAGAACCGCTTCGCGATGCCGGGTTTGTGGGACATGCACGTGCATCTGAGCGGCAACAACGACGGCCTGCTGCATCTGGCCGGCGGCGTCACGACGGTGCGCGATCTCGCCAACGACAACGAGAAGCTGTCGGCGCGGATCGCAGAGATCGAGCAGGGGCGCGATCTCGGCCCGCGCGTGATCCGCGCCGGCTTCGTCGACGGTCGCGGCCCGTACGCCGGCCCGACCAAGGTGTTCGCGGACGACGAGCGCGAGGCCCGCGCCGCGGTCGAGCTGTTCGCCGAGCAGGGCTTCGAGCAGGTCAAGCTCTACAGCTCGCTTAAGCCCGCGCTCGTACCGGGGATCATCGCGCACGCGCACGAGCGCGGCATGCGCGTCAGCGGGCACGTGCCCCAGGGCATGAGCGCGCGCGAGTTCGTCGAGGCGGGCGCCGACGAGCTCCAGCACGCGAACTTCCTGTTCCTGAACTTCCTCGCCGGTCCGGGCGTCGACACGCGCACGCCGCAGCGCTTCACGACCGTCGCCGAGCGCGGCGTCGAGCTCGACCTCGGCGGCGCGGAGATGCGCGACTTCGTCGAGCTGCTGCGCGCGAAGGGCACGGTCGTCGACCCGACCCTCGTCGCGTTCGAGGACATGTTCCTCGACCGGCCCGGCCGCATGGGCCCGGGACGCTACCGCACGGTCGATCGCATGCCGCCGCTGTGGCAGCGCTTCATCCGGGCGAGCACCGGCGGCCTCGCGGTGACGCCCGCGACCGACATCACGCACCGCGAATCGTATCGGCGCATGGTCGACCTCGTCGGGATGCTGCATCGCTCGGGCGTGACGATCGTCGCGGGCACCGACGCATTCGCGGGCTTTTCGCTCGCGCGCGAGCTCGAGCTCTACGTGCAGGCCGGCATCCCGCCGGCGGAAGTGCTGCGGATCGCGACGCTCGGCGCCGCGCGCGTCATGAAGCGCGAGCGCGAATACGGCCGGCTCGCGCCCGGTTTCGTCGCCGACATCGCGCTCGTCGACGGCGATCCGACCGTGCTGATCAGCGACGTGCTCAACGTGCGGCGCGTCGTCCGCGGCGACCGCTGGTTCGAAGCGGCCGCGCTGCACGAGGCGGTCGGCATCAAGCCGTAGACGCGAGCGGGCGCAGCGACGCCGCCGAGCGCGCGCTTACGGACGGTTCACGCGCGCCGCGTACGCTGCCGCGATGCCCGAAGGCCCGTCGATCGTCATCCTGAAGGACGAAGTCGCGAAATTCGCGCGCCGCAAGGTGCTCGCGGCCGAAGGCAATACGAAGCTCGACATCGGCAGGTTGCGCGGGCGCACGGTCCGCGCGATCCGCAGCCACGGCAAGCACTTCCTGCTCGAGTTCGCGGGCTTCGCGTTGCGCGTGCACTTCCTGCTGTGGGGCACCTACCGGGTCGACGAGCGCAAGCCCGGGAAACCCATCCGCCTCGGACTGCGCTTCACCAACGGCGAGATCAACCTCTACTCGTGCTCGCTGCGCGTTCTCGAAGGCGCGCTCGACGAGCATTACGACTGGCGCAGCGACGTGCTCGCCGACGCGTGGTCGCCGGCGCTCGCGCGCCGCAAGTTGCGCGCGATGCCCGACACGCTCGTCTGCGACGCGCTGCTCGACCAGGCGGTGTTCGCCGGCGTCGGGAACATCATCAAGAACGAGGTGCTGTTCCGGATCCGCGTGCATCCGCTCAGCACGCTCGGCGCGCTGCCGCCGCGCAAGCTCGGCGAGCTCGTGCGCGAGGCGCGCAATTACAGCTTCGACTTCCTGCGCTGGAAGCGCGCGTACGTCCTGCGCAAGAACTGGCTCGCGCATGCGAAGAAGAGCTGCCCGCGCTGCGAGGTCCCGTTGTCGCTCGCGTACCTCGGCCGCACCGCGCGGCGCTCGTTCTTCTGCGAGTCGTGCCAGGTGCGCCATGGAGCGCCGGCCCCCGCCCCCCGGAAGGACCCGGGACGACGAGCCTCCGCCGCCCGGCCTGCGCAGCGGTCGAGGCTCGCGTAGCGCACGCGCGGATCGCCCGAGGGATGAATCCCGATCAGTCCTCGAACCCGTTGACGAAGATCTCGCCCACGCGTGCCGTGGCCGCAGCCATCGCGACGGCCGCGAGCGCGTCGATCCTGCCCGCGCCGTAGGTGTTGTTGGGCACCTGCGTGCCGCTGTCGCCGCCGCAGGCTTCGGACGTCGTCTTCTTCTCGGCCGTCGCCTCGATGATCTCCTCGATGCGGTCGACCTTGCCCGAGAGCTCGGGGTTCGCGGAGATCACGAGCGCGACGAGCCCCGCGACATGCGGGCCGGCCATGCTCGTGCCGCTCAGCGAGCCGTACTCGCCGTCGCTGCCGCGCAGCGCAGAGCGGATCGCCGACCCGGGCGCGCTGATGTTCGGCTTGCGGTAGAGCGGCTCCGCGAGGTTGTTCGGATCGGCGGCCGCGGG
>DATLNY010000157.1:0-5071 GCA_035536495.1 Candidatus Saccharimonadia bacterium
GTGCGACGCGCGGCGCGGTGCTTCTCGGCGAGCGCAACCTCGGCAAGGTGCCGGCGCGCGGCGTACCGGCGCAGCGCCGGCAGGTCGGGCAGGTGTTCCAGGACCACCGACTGCTGATGGACCGCACCGTGTTCGACAACGTCGCGTTGCCGCTCGTCATCGCCGCAGTGTCACGCATCGAGCTCGAGCGCCGCGTGCGCGCGGCGCTCGACCGGCTCGGGCTGCTCGCGCGCGAGCGTGCGCGGCCCGCCGAGCTCTCCGCCGGCGAGCAGCAGCGCGTCGGCATCGCGCGCGCCGTCGTCGGGCGTCCGCCGATCGTCATCGCCGACGAGCCGACGGGCAACCTCGACCCGACGCTCGCCGCCGAGATCATGGCGCTCTTCGCGACGCTGACGCAGGCCGGCACGACCGTGCTGGTCGCGAGCCACGACCTGCACCTCGTGCAGCGCATGAAGAAGCGCGTGCTCGTGCTCGACCACGGCCGCCTGATCGATGATTTCCGCCCGGTCGCGCCGCCGCCGCCGCACGTCGCCGATGCGATCGGCTCGACGCAGCCGCAGGCCTGAGCAAGATGGCGAAGCCCGAAGCGCCTCCCGCGAACCGCCGTGTCGTGCGCGAGGAAGCCGCGGTCGTGCACGACGGCACGGTCTCGTGGCGCGAGCGCCTGCGTTCGTACGGGGGCCAGCACGCGTACGGCGCGCTTTCGAGCCTCGGCCGGCTCTGGCAACGGCGCGCCGCGACGCTGCTGACGATCGCCGTCATGGGGCTCGCGCTCGCGCTGCCGATGATGCTGTACCTGTCGCTCCGCAACCTCGAGCAATATGCGGGTGCGATGCGCGACGCGCGCGAGCTCACCGTGTTCGTCACCCCGGGTGCCGAACCCGAGACTGTCGCGACGCTCGAGGCGCAGCTCGCCGCGGACCCGGATGTCGCCGTCGTCTCGATGCGCCCGCCCGACGAAGGTCTCGCCGAGCTCTCCGCACTGCCGGGTTTCGCCGACGCGATCGCGCTGCTCGAGGACAACCCGCTGCCGGCGCTGCTGCTCGTCGCACCGGCCGCGTCGCTCGATGCCCCAGCGATCGGCCGGCTCGCGCGTCGGATCGAGGCGCTGCCGGGCGTCGATCTCGTGCAGTACGACCTCGAATGGCGCGACCGGCTGACGCGGGCGCTCGCGCTCGCCGAGCGTCTCGTCGCGATCGTCGCGCTCGTGCTGGGGATCGGCGCGCTGCTCGTCGTCGGCAACACGATCAGGCTCGACGTGCAGGGACGCGCCGACGAGATCGCGATCGTGCAACAGCTCGGCGGGAGCAACGGCTTCGTGCGGCGGCCGTTCCTCTACGCCGGCTGCTGGTACGGCCTGTTCGCGGCGCTGCTCGCGTTCGCCGGCTGCGCCGTGGTGATGGCGGCGTTGCGCGCGCCGGTCGCGGCGCTCGCCGCGAGCTACGGCGGCGCGATCGGTCTCGTCGGGCTCGACCTCGAGCTCGCTGCCGCGACGGTCGCCGCGGGAGTTCTGCTAGGCTGGATCGGCGCATGGGTCGCCTGCGGCCGGCATCTCGCAAGAGGCAAGCCGGCCTAGTCCTTCGGTCCCCCGAGCTTCGGTGCAGGGGGCGGCTCACGCGTCCCCCGATCGCGAATGCGGACATGGCAGGCGAAGTCCAGCTGACCCGGCACATCGCGACCGACGCGCCGCGTGTGATGGTGGTCGACGGCTCGAAGGTCGCGCGCACGATTATCGAGCAGGTGCTGAAGCAGCACCTGCCGAATGCGATCGTGCTCGCCTGCGAAACCGGGGCCGACGCGCGGCGCGAGCTCGAGAACGGCGTCGTCGACCTCGTCACGACCGCGCTGATGCTCGACGACATGGACGGCCTCGAGCTCGCGCGCCACGTGCGCGAGTCCTCGCCGCAGGCGTACATCCCGATCGTCGTCGTTTCCGGCAGCGTGCAGGAACGCCTCGCCGATCGCGGCCTGTCGGAGGACGTCACCGACTACTTCGACAAGTCGCTCGGCTTTGCCGCGCTCGCGCAGTTCATCCACGGCTACGTCGCGCCCCAGACGAGCGCCGAGGGTCGCGTGCTCTACGTCGAGGACTCGAAGGTCGTCGCGCTCGCGACGCGCCGGATGCTCGAAAAGTACGGGCTCACCGTCCAGCACGTCGTCAGCGTCGAGGATGCGCTCGCGCTCGTCGACGCGGCGCGCGCGAAGCACGAAGCGCCGGCCGACATCGTGCTGACCGATGTCTATCTCAAGGGCGAGCTGTCGGGCAAGGACCTGCTCGAGCGGCTGCGCGGCCCGCTCGGTTACACCCGCGGCGGCCTGCCGGTGCTCGTCATGACGGCCGACGACAACCCGCGCAACCAGGCGGCGCTGCTGCGCGCCGGCGCGAACGATCTCGTCCACAAGCCGGTCGAGGAGCGCCTGCTGATCACGAAGCTGATGTTCCAGTTGCGCGTGAGCCAGGCGGTGCGCAAGCAGGCGGCGCTCGACGCGTCGCCGCCCGTGTCGGGTTGACCGCGCGCAGCGGTGCGATGGAGGCGAGCGACCGCATCCGGCTCGAGCCCGGCTGGAAGGCGCGGCTCGCGCCAGTGTTCGAACGCGACGCGATGCGCGGGCTGCGCGACTTCCTGCGCGACGAGAAGCGCGCCGGCAAGATCATCCATCCACCCGGCCCGCAGATCTTCGCCGCGCTCGACGCGACGCCGTTCGATCGCGTCAAGGTCGTCATCCTCGGCCAGGATCCGTACCACGGACCGAACCAGGCGCACGGATTGTGCTTTTCGGTCGCGCCCGGCGTGCCGCCGCCGCCTTCGCTCGCGAACGTGTTCGCGGAGCTCGAGCGCGACCTTGAGATCCCGCGCCCCGACCACGGCGGCCTCACGCCGTGGGCGCGCCAGGGCGTGCTGCTGCTCAACGCCGTGCTGACGGTCGAGCAGGGCATCGCGGCGTCGCACCAGGGCCGCGGCTGGGAGGAGTTCACCGACGCGATCGTCGAGCGCCTCGATGCCGAGCGCGAGCACCTCGTGTTCATGCTCTGGGGCAGCCATGCCCAGGCCAAGGGCGCGCGCGTCAACACCCGCCGCCACCTCGTGCTGAGGGCGCCGCATCCGTCGCCACTGTCGGCGCACCGGGGCTTCATCGGCTGCGGGCATTTCTCGCGCGCGAACGAATACCTCGCCGAACACGGGCTGACGACGATCGACTGGGGACTGCCACCCCGCGCCGTGCTGACCGAACCCCCGGAGACCGTCTAGCGACCCGCCACCGCATCGTTCCGGCCGCAGTCAGGCGGGCGGACCGATGCTGGTCGTCTGCGAGCCGCGCGACAGGGGAAGTCCAATGCACGATCAGGGAGCCAAGCCGGCACCCGCGCCGCGGCGCCCGTCCGGAACTTCAGGGCGTCTTAGCACTCCAAGTGGGCGAGTGCTAATCTTGTCGCAGACCCGGTCGCAACACGGATGGCGACCCAGGAAGGAATCGATGCCCCAGGCCTTGATGGCAATCAACACGCTGCCGATCCCGAGCGCGCTCGGCAGCCTCGATGCATACATCGGTGCGGTGAACCGCGTGCCGGTCCTGACGGTCGAGGAAGAGCAGGCGCTCGCGCGCCGCTTCCTGCTCGAGGAGGACCTCGACTGCGCCAAGCGCCTCGTGCTCTCTCACCTGCGCTTCGTCGTGCACGTCGCGCGCGGCTACTCGGGCTACGGGCTCCAGCTCGCGGACCTCATCCAGGAAGGCAACATCGGCCTCATGAAGGCGGTGAAGCGCTTCGACCCCGACCAGGGCGTGCGGCTCGTCTCCTTCGCGGTGCACTGGATCCGCGCCGAGATGCACGAGTTCATCCTGCGCAACTGGCGCATCGTCAAGGTCGCGACGACCAAGGCGCAGCGCAAGCTCTTCTTCAACCTGCGCAAGTCGAAGAAGCGGCTCGGCTGGATGAATGCCGAAGAGGTGCGCACGATCGCGAAGGACCTCGGCGTGCCCGAGGCGACCGTGCGCGAGATGGAGTCGCGCCTCAACGGCCAGGACCTCGCGTTCGACCTGCCCAACGACGCCGACGACGACGCGCGTCCCGCGCCGGCGGCTTTCCTCGTCGACCACAGCGCGAGCCCGTACGAGACGCTCGAGCACGACGACGAGTCGGACCACCAGCTCGAGATCCTGCGCGACGGGCTCGACCAGCTCGATGCGCGCTCGCGCGACATCGTCGAGCGGCGGTGGCTCGCCGACGGCAGCAAGGCGACGCTGCAGGATCTCGCCGACGAGTACGGCGTCTCGGCCGAGCGCATCCGCCAGGTCGAGGCGAACGCGATGAAGAAGATGCGGGCGCTGTTCACCGCCTGATCGCGGGTGCGGCGCACGAAACGAAACGGCCGCGCGAGCGGCCGTTTTTCGTTCTGGCGCGCAGACCGGCGGCTGCCCGCTTCACGCCTTGCGGCATCGATCCTGCGGCATCGGTCGCTGCTGCTCGATCGCCCTGGTCTCGATCACCAGGCGGGCGCGCGTCCGAGCTGCTCGAACCGCGCCGCCTCAATCGTTGATGGGATCGACGTCGATCGACCAGCGCAGCCGGCGTGCCTCGGGCAGCGCGTGGAGCGATTCGACCCAGGGACCGAGCGCGGCCTGCAGATCCGCGCGCCGCACGGACTCGAGCCAGAGCTGCGCGCGCAGGTAGCCTGCGCGCAGCGGCATCGTCGCGTCGACCGGACCGCGCACCACGACGCCCGGCGCGCCGTCGAGCAGCGCGCGTGCGCGCTCGAGGAACGCCTCGACCGGCTCGCGCTGCGTCGCCTCTGCGCGCAGCAGCGCCGCGTGCACGAACGGCGGGAAGCCGAGTGCTTCGCGCTCCGCGAGCGCCTCGTCGGCGAACGCCGCGTAGCCGCCCTCCAGCAGGCGGGCGAGCAAGGGGTGCGCGGGATGCCGCGTCTGCAGCAGCACGACGCCGGGCTTCGCGCCACGCCCGGCGCGACCGGCGCCCTGGACGAGCTGCTGCGCGAGCCGCTCGGGCAGCGAGGCACGGAGCCGCGCCACCACCAGCGCGTCGCCGCCCTGGAGCGCCGCGTGCCACGCCGCC
>DATLNY010000158.1:0-2948 GCA_035536495.1 Candidatus Saccharimonadia bacterium
ACCCGACTGCGTGACGGTCTGTCCGACCGGCGCGAGCTACAAGCGCGCCGAGGACGGCATCGTGCTCGTCGACGAGGACCTGTGCATCGGCTGCAAGCTCTGCTCGTGGGCGTGCCCGTACGGCGCGCGCGAGTACAGCGAGGCCAAGGGCACGATGCAGAAATGCACGCTCTGCGTCGATCGCATCTACAACGAGACGCTCGACGAATCGGACCGGCAGCCGGCGTGCGTGATGGCGTGCCCGACGCGCGCGCGGCATTTCGGGGACCTCGGCGATCCCGATTCCGCCGTTTCGCAGCTCGTCGCGGCGCGCGACGGCTACGACCTCGCGCCGGAATTCGGCTATCGCCCCGTCAACAAGTACCTGCCGCCGCGACCGCGCAAGGCCGCGCTCGACGTTCCCGCCGCGGCTGCGCCGCGCGACGAAGCGCTCGACTCGACGAAGCTTTCGCCGCTGCTGCGCTGGGTCGATCGCGTGCTGTCGCGATGAATCGATCGGCAACAGACGACGGGCCGCCGTGCGCCCGCCGCGACCCCGCCCCACCCCGTCGTCATCCCGGCGAAGGCCGGGACCCAGTGCCTGGTTGCGCCCGAAGTCACTGGGTCCCGGCTTTCGCCGGGATGACGCCAATGGTGGGCATGACGTCCATGGACGAGATGACGCCAAGTCTCGAATGGACTCGCGGCGCATGAACCCCGCGATGTCGGTGATCGCGTTCACGACGCTCTCGGGCGCGGGCCTCGGCCTGCTCGCGTGGCTTGGGCTCCACTACGTGCGCGCGCCATTGCCGGTTTCGCAAGAGCTCGTGCTCGGTGCGATCGCGATCGGTCTCGTGCTGCTCGCGGTCGGTCTCGCGAGCTCGATGGCGCACCTCGGCAAGCCGCTGCGCGCGTGGCGCGCGTTCTCGCAATGGCGCAGCTCCTGGCTGTCGCGCGAGGGTGTCGCTTCGGTCGCGACGTTCGTGCCGGCGCTCGTGCTCGCGTTCGACGTCTGGCGCGGAGAGTTCGACGCGGGGACCCGGATCGCCGCGGCGTCACTGCTCGTGCTCGCGCTCGCGTCGCTCGCATGCACCGCGAAGATCTACGACACGCTCAAGCCGATCGCGGCGTGGCACAACGGCTACGTGCTGCCGGGGTACGTCCTGATCGGCGTCGGCACGGGCGCGCTCTGGCTGTTCGCGCTGCTCGCCCTCTCGGGCTGGCAGCCGCGCCCGATGCAGCTTTCGTCGATGGCGGTCGTGCTCACGGCGATCGGCGTGCACAAGCTGCTCTACTGGCGCCACGTCGACCGCACGCCCGCCGCCGCATCGATCGGGTCACTGACGGGGCTCGGCCGCTTCGGTGCCGTCACGCCGTTCGAGGCACCGCACACCGAGGCGAACTACCTGCTGCACGAGATGGGCTTCGTGCTCGCGCGCCGGCATGCGCGGTCGTTGAGGCGCATCGCGCTCGTGCTGCTCGCGGCGGTTCCGCTCGCGATCCTGATCGTGCTCGCCGCCGCGCCGCGCATCGCGCCGGTCGCGACCGGCGTCGCGCTCCTCGCCGCGATGCTCGGCGCGCTCGTCGAGCGCTGGCTGTTCTTCGCCGAAGCGCGGCACGCGGTCGTCGGCTACTACGGTACGCGCGGACGCTAGCTGCGATCGAGGATCTCGCGCGCGCCACGCTCGGCCAGGGCTGCGGCGACGCGGCGTCCGAGCGCTTCGGGATCGGCGGCGTCGCCTTCGGCTTCCGCGCGGACGAGCCGGCCCGTCGCGGCGTCACCGACGAGCCCCGTGAGGTGCATGCCGGACGCACCGACGAGACGCGCGTAGCCCGCGACCGGCACCTGGCAGCTGCCGTGCAGCGCGCGATTCATTGCGCGCTCGGCCGACACGCACGCTGACGTGTCGCGATCGACGAGGGGCGCGACGAGCGCGGCGATCGCCACATCGCCTGCGCGGACCTCGACGCCGATCGCGCCCTGCGCAACGGCCGGCACCCATTCGGGCGCCGCGAGCCGCTCGCGGATGCGTGCCCCGAAGCCGAGCCGCTGCAAGCCCGCAATCGCCAGCACGATCGCGTCATAACGCCCCTCGTCGAGCTTGCGTAGCCGCGAGTTGACGTTGCCGCGCAAATCGACGAGCTCGAGGTCGGCGCGCCGCGCGCGCAATTGCGACTGGCGGCGCAACGACGAGGTCCCGACCCGCGCTCCCGCCGGCAGCGTCGCGAGCGTCGCGTGCGCGCTCGAGACGAACGCGTCGAACGGATCCTCGCGCGCGAGCACGGCGGCGATCTCGAAGTCGGGCTCGAGTGCCATCGGCACGTCCTTCATCGAGTGCACGGCAAGGTCGGCGCGGCGCTCGAGCAGCGCGACCTCGAGCTCCTTCAGGAACAGGCCCTTGCCGCCGATATGCGCCAACGGCGTATCGAGCAGCGTGTCACCGCGCGTCGTCATCGGGACGAGCTCGACCTCGAGGCCGGCGTGCTGCGCGCGCAGGCGCGACGCCACGTGTTCGGCCTGCCACAACGCGAGCGCGCTCTCGCGCGTCGCGATCCGCACGCGCGCCACGGTCAAAGCGATTTCACCAGCTTGCGCAGTCCCGGCAGGTTGCGGCGACTGACCTCGAGCGGCACGTCGCAGCCGCGCACCTCGACGAAGACGCGGCCGTCGGCGTGGCGTTCCATTCCCGAGAGCCGGTCGATCGCGACGAGGCAGTTGCGATGGATCCTGACGAAGCGCTCGGCGAACTCGACCTCGAGCGCCTTGAGCGATTCCTCGATCAGGACCTCGCCGCCGTCGTGCCGCACGAGCACGTACTTGTCCTCGGCGAGGAAGTACGCGACCTCGGGCACCGGCACGAGCTTGAGCCCGCCCCGGAGGCGGGCGCACAGGTGCGTGCGGCGCACCGGCTCGGCGAGGCTCGCGCTGATCGCGCGCGCGCGCTCGCCGGTGTCGCGCTGCGCGCGCT
>DATLNY010000159.1:0-4324 GCA_035536495.1 Candidatus Saccharimonadia bacterium
CGATCGCGCGCTTCGCCTCGAGCGGATGCGCCTCGACGTCGTGCCCGCAGACGCTGACCGAGCCCGAGGTCGGCGCGAGGAAGCCCGCGATCATCTTCATCGTGGTGGACTTGCCGGCGCCGTTCGGGCCGAGGAATCCGAGCACCTGGCCCGGCTCGACGCGGAACGAGATGCCGTCGACGGCGGTAATCGCGCCGTAACGCTTGACCAGCTCGCGTGTCTCGATCATCAGTACCCCGTGGCTTTGCGCGGATGCGCCATGACTCGGGGCGGGCGATGCGACGCATCGTCCACCGCGAGGACCGCCGGCGGGTCCGGTGCGTGGCACCGGTCGCCGTGCGGCCGAATCCTCGATTGATGGCGGACGGAAACGAAAGTTCCGTCCGCGGAACTTACCTGATCGGCAGGTACGCGTCCGTCAGCGGATCGGGCGCGAACGGCGCGCCCTCGGGCACCGGCTCGTCCGGCAGCCATTCTTCCCACATGCCCGTCAGGTCGCGGTCGAACACGTTGCCGTGCGTCAGCGCGTACGCCTTCAACATGTCGCGCGCCTTCGACAGGCCGACGCGATGCCCGCGGTACTGGATCATCAGCGCGCGGCCGCCGTAGCCGTGCCCGACCTTGACGTTGCCCGCCGGCGCGACAGTGTGCGGCGCGACCGGGATCGCGAGATTGAAGTCGTGGTTCTCCTCGCCGAGCACGTTGACGATGCGGCGGCGCGGACCGAGGACGGTGAGGTTGTTGCGCTTCGCGAAATTCTCGACCTCGGTCCAGGCCGTTTCCATCATCTGCTCGGCTTCCGCCCACTTGACCGGTGCAGCCGGCACGCCGATGCCGACGTAGAGGACGTCGACGGCCGGAACGACGCGCTGCTGGATCTCGACCTGGCTGTAGTCGTAGTTCGGGACCGCGGCGATCATCGACGAGAAGCGGCCGAGGCCCTCGTTCATCAGCTCGCCGACGCGCCCGTTCAAGTAGAGGCCCGCGTAGCGGCCGAACAGGTTCCAGCCGTAGTCGACGTCCATCGCCCACTTCAGGTTCACCGCGTTCGTCTGCGGGTTCTGTTCCATCTTGAACGTGTAGGTCTTCTCGTTGCCGCGCCAGTTGTTGTCGAGCTTCATCACGATCTGGTCTTCGGGGACCGACTCGACGATCTCGAGGCTGCCCTGCCCGACCTGCTTCTCGAGCACGCTGTTCCAGTTGATCTTCGCGCCGACGCCGTACTCGCTGCCCTCGAGCTCGTACTTCGCGCGCGGATCGAGCGCATAGAAGGGATTCCATGCGTTGAAACGCTTGAAATGGTTCAGCGAGTCGTACACCTGCGAAATCGGCGCCCCGAGCTCGACGTCGCGCTCGACGCGCGCGTGACTCGGCAGGAACAGGGCGATCACCACGAACACTACGATGGTGATCAGCACCGAGATGACCAACTCGATGAATCTAATCATGGTTATTGGGCGGGTTCAGGGGCGGTAGCGGCCGCCAATGGTACGGGACGGCGCCTGCGGGCGGCAAACCCGCGTTGAAGGCGAGGGCCAGGGCTAGGGCGAGGGCGCAAATATCGAGTGGATTCCGGACCGGGGGCGGTGCGGACAGGCGCCCTCGCCCCAGCCCTCGCCCTTACACGATGCCGAGCTCGAACGCCTTCAGCACGGCACGCGTCCGGTCCCGGACGCCGAGCTTCGAGAGGATGTTCGAGACGTGGTTCTTGACCGTGCCTTCCGCGACGCCGAGCGAATTCGCAATTTCCTTGTTGCTGTAGCCACCGGCCATCAGCCGCAGGATCTCGGTTTCGCGCTCGGTCAGCGGGTCGGGCCGGTCGAGGCTCGCGAAGTTGTTCTGCATGTGCTCGAGGCCCTGCAGCAATCGCTGCGTGACGACGGGCTGCACCAGCGATCCGCCGGCGGCGACGGTCCGGACCGCATTGACGAGCTGCTCGAGCGAAACGTCCTTCAGGAGGTAGCCGCGCGCGCCGGCCTTCATGCCGGCGAGCACGAGCTGGTCGTCGTCGAACGTCGTCAGGATGATCGTCGGCGGCAGCTCGTTGCGCTCGCGCAGCGCATTGAGCACGTCGAGGCCCGACATGCCCGGCATGCGCATGTCGAGCAGCACGACGTCGGGTTTCTCGCGCGGGATCACGACGACCGCCTGCGCGCCGTCGTGGGCCTCGGCGCAGACGCGGATGTCCTCGGACAGGTCGAGCAGGCTCTTGACGCCCTGGCGGACGAGCGTCTGGTCGTCGACCAGGCAGACGGAAATCATCGTGGTCCTTCCCCCATGGTTCCTTCAGCCCGACGCGGGCAGCCACGCATCGAGGGCGAAGCCGGTGCCCTTGCCGGTATCGATCGCTAGCCTACCGCCGAACTGGGCGAGGCGCTGCTCCATTCCGGTCAGGCCGTTGCCGGGCTTCAGCACGCTCGCGCCCTGGCCGTCGTCGCGCGCATGCATGACGAGCTCGCCCGCTTCGTTGTACTCGAACACGAGCCAGAGGTTCTTCGCGCGCGCATGCCGGATCGTGTTCGTGATCGTCTCCTGCGCGCAGCGCAGCAGCACCTGCGCGCGGCGCGGATCGTCGACGCCGAAGCGCGGCGGGATCTCGAGGTGGATCGTCGGCAGCGGGATGCCCTCGATCAGCGTCCGCAGCGCGCGCGTGAGGTCGATCTCGTCCTCGTCGCGCAGCTGGCTCACGACCTCGCGCACGTCCGAGAGCAGCAGCTTTGCCAGCATCTGCGCCTGGCGCACGTGCTCCTGCGCCTTGTCGGTGACGAGATGGCTCGCGACCTCCAGGTTCAGGCTCAGCGCGGTGAGGTGGTGCCCGACGAGGTCGTGCAGCTCGCGCGAGATGCGCCCGCGCTCGGCCATCTTGCTCGACTCCGCGAGCAGCGCGCGCGTGGCGCGCAGCTCCGCGTTGAGCCGGCGCTGCTCCTCGCGCGCATCGGCCTGCTCCTTCGCGACCAGCGACGTGACGAACGTGAAGCTGGAGAAGCCGACGTAGAGCGCGCTTTGCAGCAGCGCGTCGAACCACTCGTAATCGGGCAGGCGGTCGAACACCGGCACCAGCACGAGCGTCTCGGCCGCGAGCCACGCGACACCCCACCACAGCGGCACGACCCACGGCAGCACGCCGGCGATCACGAGCACGAGGATGCCCGCGAGGCCGCTCTCGCTGAACCAGCTGATCGCGATCGCCGCGACGCTCATCGCGAGCAGCAGGCCCCAGCGCAGCGGCGAGGGCCGCTCGACACCGAGGTCGCGCGTGAGGTACCAGTACGACGCGCCGAATACGAGATAGGAAGACCACCAGCCGACGTGGGTAGAAGACCACAGGTCGACGCCCGCGAGCCACGAGTCGCGCATCAGCGGAATGCCGACGCACAGGTACGTGAAGAACCCTGCGTAGCGCAGCAGCTGGTTGTGGGGCATGCGAGGCAGGCGCATCGACGCATGGTAGGCCCGCGCGAGGGTTCCGCAATGTCCGGAAGTCATTCGCCGACACCGCCAAGGGCACCGCGGTCGCGGCCGCTTAACCTTTCACGAAGGTGCGTGCATGCGATAATCCCCGCCGGCTCGGGAGGGGAAGGCCCGCCGACACAGCCTTCGTGGGGCAACGCACCCCGGGCTGCCCGCAAGACGCAACGGAGCTCCAATGGCCCTCGTACTTCGCGACGTGCGCGAGCACGAACTCGATCAGGTACTCGCGCTCAACAACAATGCCGGGCCGAGCATCCTCCCGATCGACGCGAACCGGTTGCGTCACCTCTACGAGATCGCGTCGTACTTCCGCGTCGCGGAGATCGACGGGCACCTCGGCGGCTTCCTCATCGCGCTGGCGCCCGAAGCCGACTACGACAGCGTCAACTTCGCGTGGTTCAAGCGCCACCACGCGGAGTTCGTCTACATCGACCGCATCGTCGTCGCGCGCACCTGGCGCGGGCACGGCCTCGGGCGGATCTTCTACGCCGACGTACACAGCTACGCCGAGGTGCGTTCGCCGCGGCTGTGCTGCGAGGTGTTCCTCGTTCCGCGCGACGACGTCTCGGTGCTGTTCCACGGCACGTACGGATTCCGCGAGGAAGCGCAGCAGCAGCTGCCGAGCGGCCACCGCGTGAGCCTGCTCGGCAAGGAGCTGTGCTCGTATCCGTTCGTGCGCGACACGTATCTTGCCGATGCACGCGCGGGCCTGCCGGACGTCTCGTGGCTCGCGCAGCGGCAGGTTCCCGCGCGCAGCGTCGCTGCGCGCAACGTCGGCGCGGCCTGACGCGCGCGTGACGCAATCGCGCTGAACGACCATTCGGCGCGCCCCCCACGGCGTCATCCCGGCGCA
>DATLNY010000160.1:0-8555 GCA_035536495.1 Candidatus Saccharimonadia bacterium
ACTTCACGCGCAGCGCGCTGGCCGGGAGGCCCGGTTCGGTCAGCCACGCATCGCGCTCGGCGCGCGGCATCGCGTCGGGATGCGCCTTCAGCAGGTTCGCGTCGAGGTACGCGAGGAAGTCGTTCGTCGTGACGCTTTCGAACGCATGCGAGTCGAACCAGCCGCGGATGAAGCGGTCGAACGCCTCGCGCCCGACGCGCTGCTCGAGCGTCCTCAGGAACCACGCGCCCTTCGTGTACGGCACGTCGGTGAACGTGTCGTCGGGGTCGCGCGTGCCGATGTCGGGCACGAGCTTCTTGAGCTCGGGCTCCAGCGGCTTCATTTCCTCGATGAGCTCGTGCTCCTCGATCACGCGATCCATCAGCGCCTGCTCGGGCCCGAACACCGCCTCGGTGATGCGGTTCTCGACGTAGACCGTGAAGCCCTCGTTGAGCCACAGGTGCGGCCACGACGCGTTCGTGACGAGGTTGCCCGACCACGAATGCGCGAGCTCGTGCGCGACGAGCGCGACGAGGCTCTTGTCGCCGGCGATGATCGTCGGCGTCGCGAACGTCAGGCGCGGGTTCTCCATGCCGCCGAACGGGAACGACGGCGGCAGGATCAGCAGGTCGTAGCGCTCCCAGCGATACGGGCCGTAGAGCTTCTCCGCGGCGTCGATCATGCCCTCGGTGTCGGTGAACTCCTTCGCCGCGGCGTCGATGCGCTCGGGCTCGGCGTAGACGCCGGAGCGCTTGCCGAGCGACGCGAAGCGCAGGTCGCCGACCGCGAGCGCGAGCAGGTACGACGGGATCTTCTGCGGCATCGCGAAGCGGAACTCGGGACCCGTCCCCTTCGGATCGTTGTCGGCGCTCATGACCGCACGCAGGCCCTTCGGGGCGCGGATCGTCGCGGTGTAGGTGAAGCGCACCGACGGCGTGTCCTGCAGCGGGATCCACGAGCGCGCGTGGATCGCCTGGGACTGGCTGAACATGAAGGGGTGCTTGCGGCCGAGCGTCTGCTCGGGCGTCAGCCATTGCAGGCCCGACGCCTCGGGCGCGGACCTGTAGTGGACGCGCACCTTCGCGGGCTGCTTCGGCGTCTCGACGACGAGCTTGCTGCCGAGCACCGGGTCGCGCGCGGCGAGCGTGTGCTTCGTTTCGATCCAGACGCCGTCGGCATCGGTCAGCTCGACCTTCGCAATCGCAAGATCGCGCGTGTCGAGCACGAGCGACGTCGCCTTCGGGTCCCTCCACTCGAGCGCGAGCTCGGCGGTGCCCTCGAGCGATTTCCGCTCGAACGACACGTCGAGGTCGAGGGCGAGCGCCGTCACGACGACGCGGCCGGGTTGCGAATAACTGTGGAGATCCGACGCGACCGCGGACGCCGGGGGCGTGGCGAGCAGCATCGAGGCGAGGAGGAAGGACGGCATCGGGGCGATCCGTAAAGTGGATTGCCCCGCAGTCTAGGCGATCCTGCCGATGCAGGAGCCGTCTTGCGCGGGAGTGCACCGGCGCGGCGAGCGCCGCGCCGGTGCGCCCCGGTATTACTCGAAGCCGTTGCTGAAGAGGAAGTCGATGTTGACCTCGATCGTCTGCTCGGCCGCGTTCGAGCTGACCGCGCCGGTGTTGTCCTTCACCGTCAATCTGGCGCGATACGTGCCCTTGTCCGTGTACGTGTGCTGGCGCTGGACGCTCGGGGCACCGTTGAACGGCTGGTCGGCGAGAGGCGCGGTGCCGTCACCGAAGTTCAGCGTGTACGACTGCAGCGTCTTGCCCGCGGGCGGGGTGCCGGACACCGTGAACGTCACGGTGAGCGGTGCACCACCGAACTTCGGCGAAGCCTCGAGCGAGCCGAGCAGGATCGGCGGCAGCACCTTGCAGATGTCCGAGCCGCGCACCTCGTAGCTCGCGGGACCGGCCGTGTCGCGGCTGCTCGCCGACTGCGCACCGACGCGCGCGCGCGCATCGAAGCCCGCGATGATCGCGCCGGGCGTCGTGTTCCGGAACAGCGTCTTCGGGACCACGTGGCGGATCGTGCCGTCGGCCAGGAACTCGCTGCGCGGGTCGAGCGTGCCGACCTCGGTGAACGCGAGCACGCCATTCGCGACGTCGACATAGGTGCCGTGTACGAACCGCGGCGTCGCGGGCGAGCCCGGCGCATTCGTGTCCATCGCGATGTACTTGCCGTCCTGGGTCGGGAACAGCACCGGATAGAACGAGGTCGCGGGCGCCACGCCGGCGGTGAAGTTCGCGAGCTTCACGGTGACGACGATATTGCCCTCGTAGTCGAGCGGCTCGGCGGCCGCGACGTAGACGATGTCCGTGTCGTCCGCCGTGCCGTCGCCGACCGCGTCGATCGCGACGACTTGGCCCGGCAGCTCGCAGGTATTCACTTCCGGCAGGGACTCGGACTGCACCAGCAGGATGCTGTTGCCGACCGGCGCTTCGCCATGGGCGTTCTTCGCGACGATGCGGTACCAGTATTCGAGCACCTCGGGATCGACGGTCCGGTCGATGTACTGCGTCGCGCCGGTCGTGCTGCCGATCAGCGTGTACGGGCCCGCCGCCGCCGTGGCGCGATAGACGTCGTAGCCGGTGATCGTGCTGCCGCCCGTGTCGGGCGCGTTCCAGACGACCCGTGCCTGGGCGATCGTGTAGAGGCTCTCGGCCTGGATCGCGCACGCGGCCGCGGGGCGCAACGGGGCGGTCGAGTTGTATTGCGTGCCCGCAGCATTGTCGAACGCCTTGAACAGCGTACGACCGCCGGTCTGGCGGAACACCGTCGCCTTCGCCTCGAACGCATTCGCGCTCGGGTCCTGCGCGCAGGTGCCGGTGCAACCGTCGGCGAGCGCGAAGTACATGCGCCCGATCTCGTCGATCTGGAGGTCGTTGAAGTCGAGCAGGTTGCGGTTCGTGCCGTCGGGGCCCACGCCACCGTGGCCCTGGATCGGGTCGTTCGGCGCGGTGTTGACGAGGTGCCAGCTCTGGCCGCCGTCGTAGGTCGTCGCGACGTACGGATGCCAGACGCCTTTGAAGTCGAGCGAATTGCCGTTGCCGTTCGTCTTGGTACCAAGGAAGGCGCAGCCGGCACGATCGGGATCGCCGGCCACCGACTGCGGGAAACGCGTCTGGACGATGTTCTGCGACAGGCCGATGTCCTGGTCGTAGAGCCAGGTGCGGCCCTTGTCCTTCGAGACCGCCGCGCGCACGCGGCTGTCGTCGTTCTCGTAGCACATGTAGAGCGTGCCGTCGGTCGCAATGCCGATCGAGGGATCGGACGCGGCGCCGCCGCGGCTCTCGGGCAGCGGACGCGCGGCCCAGGTCTGACCGGCGTCACCGCTCACGAACGCGACGACCTTCTCGGCCGAGGTGCCGGGAATCGGCAGCAGGCACTGCGAGCTGTCCGGCACGTAGACGGTGCCGTCCGGCGCGACCTTGACGTGGCCGTGCAGCGCACCCGCCGAGCAGCCGGTGTTCTTGAACGCGAAGCCCGGACCGAACGTCTCGCCGCCGTCGTCGCTGCGCGAGCAGGCCGCGCCCGCGACCGACTGCGAGCAGTAGTACACCGCACGCTTCGGCGCGTTCGCCGGCCAAGTCGCGCCCGCTGGCACGAAACCGACGGGATACGGGCCCGAAGCGACGGTCTGGTGGTCGGCGCCGCCGTTCGGCGCACCGATCTGGCCCACCGTCCAGTTCTCGCCGTCGTCGTCGGTGAACTCGAACAGGCTGTTCGCACCGGACAGCTGGGAATTGAACGTGCGGCCCGTGACGTCGTCGGTGAAGAGGATCGGGTCGAGCGTGTTGACCGTGGTCAGGAACCCGGACTTGTCTTCCCAGAGCGCGTCGCACGAAGTCGGCATCGGGCCGAGCGGCGGCGCGGCGTTCTCGAGGAACGTCATGCGCAGCGCCTGCGTGTACGAAATGAACATCGCGCGATCGGTATGGCGGTTGACGCCGATCGACGGCTCCGCGGCGTCGTTGCCGAGGGCCGGAGGCGCAACATGCTCCTGGAAGCGGGGCGCGAGGCCGGCCGGGACTGCCGGTGCCGGCGGCGCGGGCGGCTCGACGAGCGATACCGTGATCGTGGCGGTCGTGCCCGCGGTCGCGAACGGGATCACCACGACGGTGTAGGGACGCGTGCCGCTCCCGGCCGGGATATCCATGTACTCAGGCAGTCCGGGCGGCTCGCCCGAATCGGCAACCTGAGTGTCGGTTCCGTCGAGCAGGCGAAGGTCGAGGTCGCCCGGAACGGTGTACTCGAGCTCGACCGTAATGAGCGCGCTCGGATTCGTCGTCGCGTAGTCGGGCGGAAGGTCGACCGTGAGCGCGTATTCGTCGCAGGGATTGGCTTCGCAGTCCGCTTCGACGTTCTCTCCGGTGTGCGGACCCGACGTGAACGTCAGGGTCGGATTTGCCACGGAGAGCGTGCCGCTCGGCGGCGTTGCCGCGAGCAACGTGCCCGCTGCGCACAGAAGACCCAGCGCGGACGCGAGCGCGCCGTATCGAATGCTTCGACCTTCCATATTGGAGCCCCTGTGATTTGAACGGCTGACCGAATTGCGACGGTGATGGACCGACGCGCTGCCCGCCATGGGGATTAGTCCCCATGGAACTGGACGAATAGGCCTAGATGTCGGAAGGCGACGGTTCCGCCCACCCAGGGGTCGACCCCGTTTTTGTCACATTCAGTTTCAAATCCGGTAACCCGAATGGATCGCGACGATGCCGGCCGAAAGGTTGCGGTAGCTCACGCGTTCAAACCCGGCCTCGCGCAACAGGCTGGCGAGCTCACCCTGTGCAGGATGTTTCCGGATCGATTCCGCAAGATAACGGTAGCTCTCGGCGTCGTTCGCGACGGCGCGGCCGAGCCGCGGCAGCACCTCGAACGAATACAGGTCGTAGAGCGCGCGCAACGCGCTGCCCCGTGGCTGCGAGAACTCGAGCACGAGCGCCCGGCCGCCGATCTTGAGCACCCGGTACATCTCGCGCAGCGCAGCGTCCTTGTCGGTGACGTTGCGCAGGCCGAACGCGATCGTGACGAGGTCGAAGCTGCGATCGGGGAACGGGATCGACGCGGCGTCGACCTGCACGCAGTCGATGCGCGACGACGCGCCTTCGTCGATCGTCCGGTCGCGCCCGCGCGCGAGCATCGCGCCGTTGATGTCGGTCAGCACGACCCGGCCGGTGTCGCCGACCGCGCGCGCCATCAGCAGCGCGATGTCGCCGGTGCCTCCGGCGAGATCGAGCACGGCGTGCCCGCGTCGCACGCCAGAGCCCGCGACGAAGTCGCGCTTCCAGAGCCGATGCACGCCGAGCGACATCAGGTCGTTCATGACGTCGTATTTCGGTGCGACGGACGCGAACACCTCGCGCACGAGCCGCGTTTTCTCGGCCGGCGCAACGTCGCGGAAACCGAAATGCGTCTTCGATTCGTCCATCGCCGCAAGTCTAGCCGCCGGGACCGGGCTCGCGCGCGGCGCCGGCGGCGTCGAGCGCGTCGAGGTACGCCTTCCAGTTCGCGTCCTGGTCGCGGCCGAGCTCGTGCAGCGTCTGCCAGGAAAAGATGCCGGTGTCGTGGCCGTCGTCGAAGCGCAGCAGTACGGCGTAATGGCCGATCGGCTCGATCGATGCGACGTTGACGTGGCGCTTGCCGGTCACGAGCACGCGCTGGCCGGGGCCATGTCCCTGCACCTCGGCCGACGGCGAGTGCACGCGCAGGTATTCGCAAGGCAGCTTGAACGTCTCGCCCGTGTCGAACCCGACCTCGAGCACGTGCGAGGCACGATGCAGCGTGATGCCGGTCGGACGCGGGCCGCTCATCGCGACGTGCCGCGCGCGGCGATGACCGCGTCCCTGACGGCGGCCCAGACCGCGGCGTCAGCATCGGACCACGGCCGTTGCGGCAGGTAGTACAGCATGCGCGTCGTCTCCGGCGCCGCGACGTAGACCACGCGCAGGCGCTCCGTCGGCTTGATGTCGGCTTCGAGGAGCAGCATCGGCACGCCGTGCGCGTCGATCCGCTCGATCCGCACATTCTGCGCCTTCAGCCGCTCGAAGCGCTGCGCGAGGTTGCGCTCGTCGCGCCCGGCGCCGTCGCGGAACAGCGCGCGACGCCGATCCCAGGTGATGAGGTTGGAACGCTGCGCGACGAACGCGCCGTAGCGCCCGCTGTGCGGCTTGCTGCGCCGCAGCCGCGACCAGTCCGACGGCTTGCACCAGACATGCGTCTCGTCGAAGGAGTCCGACGGCTCGTAGCGCCGGTACATCGCGGGGATCCGGACCGCGAACTCGAGCGCGTCGAGCTTCGGCCCGCCGAGCAGCGCCGAGAGCGGCAGCGACTGCCATGACGCCCCGCCGGCCAGCGCCGCGGCGTCGAGCCGCTGCGCGCTGACCTGAGCCGCGGCCGAGCCGAGCAGCGACGCGAACAGCCATGCGTAAACGATTCGCGCACGACCGCGCACGTCGCAGTCGCGCGTCCCGCAGCGACCCGCGCGCATCGTGTCTGGTTCGGCTCCGCGTCCGCTCAGTGCTTCGCGCCGTGCCCGCGCACCGGCACGACGTCCTCGGGCGGAACGCCGGCGACCATCTCGAGCGCGTCGTTGTACGGGCTCTTCACCGCGACCGCCGAGATCTCGTCGTAACCGAAGAACGACGATTCGTGCAGCCACTCCGCGTCGGGCGTGATCTCCTGCATCACGAAGCCGTCGGCTTCGAGCGCGAGCACGCGGCCGACGTAGCACATCTCTGCGTCGCCCTCGGTGTCGACGTGCACCGCGACGACCCCGTTCGCGGTGCTCGCCGAGCGCACGAGCGCCTCGGCATCGTCGAGCGCCCAGTCGCGCGGCAGCTCGGGCGTGACGCCTCTCAGCGCCATCGCCTTCTCGATGAACGCGTGGTTCTTGTCGGGTGACTCGAGCTCGGTGATGTCGCGGTGCCGCAGCGCGTAGTAACCGTCGAAGCCGATGTAGTCACCGACCGCGGCGATCAGGAAATATTCGCGACCGACGCCGGCGACGTAGCCGGTGAAGCTGCCGCCTTCGAGCGTGCCGCGCCACAATCGAACGAGGGTGCCGCGTTCGTACGCTTCGCGCAGCCGCGCGCGCGTACCTTGCGCCTTCATCTCGATGACCTTGCCCATCGGTCGCGTGGTGCCCATGAGGTGCGGACTCGTGCGGAATTCCGCGGCTATTGTAGGCCGGTCTCGCGCGCGCAGGAGCATTTTTTTGAAGGAATCGCGGCGAATGCACGCGTTCTACCACTGTTTTGCGCGCGACGCGCGCACGACTTGCGGCTCAGTTCGGACGAACACACCGGATGCGTCCGCCGGGATGTGTCACGGCGTTACAGGATGTAGCGGCTGAGATCCTCGTCACGGACGAGCTCGCCGAGATGCCGGTCGACGTAGTCCCGGTCGATGACGATCCGTGTGCCTGCCGAATCCGGCGCGTCGAACGAAATCGTGTCGAGCAGCCGTTCCAGCACGGTCGAAAGCCGGCGCGCGCCGATGTTCTCCTGCCGCTCGTTGACCGCGTGCGCGATCTCGGCGAGCCGCTCGATCGCGGAGCCCTCGAACTCGAGCGCGACACCCTCGGTGCCGAGCAGCGCGCGGTACTGCTTCGTCAATGCCGCGTCGGGCTCGGTCAGGATCCACTTGAAGTCGTCGACCGAGAGCGCCCGCAGCTCGACGCGGATCGGGAAGCGGCCCTGCAGCTCCGGAATGAGGTCGCTCGGCTTGGCAAGGTGGAACGCGCCCGAGGCGATGAAGAGGATATGGTCGGTCCTGACCGGCCCGTACTTCGTGCTGACGGTCGAGCCCTCGACCAGCGGCAGCAGGTCGCGCTGCACGCCCTCGCGCGAGACCGACGCACCGCCCCACTCCGAGCGCTGCGTGACCTTGTCGATCTCGTCGATGAAGACGATGCCGTTCTGCTCGCAGGCCTCGAGCGCCTGCTGGCGGATTTCGTCCTCGTTGACGAGCTTGGCGGCCTCCTCGTCGATCAGCAATGGCCGGGCGCCCTGGATCGACAGCGTGCGCTTCTGCGACTTCTGCCCGCCGAGCTGCTGGAACATCCCGCGCAGCTGCTGCGTCATCTCCTCCATGCCGGGCGGCGCCATGATCTCGACGCCGCCGGCCTGGCTCGAGAGCTCGACCTCGATCTCGCGCTGCTCGAGCTTCCCCTCGCGCAGCATCTCGCGGAATTTCTCGCGCGTGCCCTGCTCTTCCGTGCTCGCGGGCTGTTCCTCGCCCCAGACGCGCACCGCGCGCGCGCGCGGCAGCAGCGCGTCGAGGATGCGGTCCTCGGCGTTGCGCTCGGCCTGCGCGCGGACCTTCGCCTTCTCGCGCTCGCGCACGCGCTTCATCGCAGCGTCGGCGAGGTCGCGGATGATCGCCTCGACATCCTTGCCGACGTAGCCGACCTCGGTGAACTTGGTCGCCTCGACCTTGATGAACGGCGCGTCGGCGAGTGCGGCGAGCCGGCGCGCGATCTCGGTCTTGCCGACGCCGGTCGGGCCGATCATGAGGATGTTCTTCGGCGTGACCTCGTTGCGCAGCTCGGGATCGAGCCGCATGCGGCG
>DATLNY010000161.1:0-12247 GCA_035536495.1 Candidatus Saccharimonadia bacterium
GCTTGCGCTCGAGCTCGAGCACGAGGTGCTCGCGCTCGCGGATCCCGGCGACGTCCCGGACGCGTACGCGCACGCGCTCGCCGAGCTCGCGCGCGCACCCGACTATGTCGGCGCGCACGCGCTGCATGCGCTTGCCGCGCAGCGCCTCGCCGAATCCGGCCACGCCGCGGCCGCGGCGCCGGCCGCGGCAAGCGCGCACTCCGCACGCGCGCGCGTGCTCGAAGCGACGCCGGCTGCGCTGCGTAGCAGCGGCGAAATCCGTCGCGAACCCGAATCACCAACCGAACCCGAACCCAAACCCGTACGCGCTGCAGCAAGCTCCGAGGATTCACGATGAACCAGCCCAACCCGCCCCAGGAAACCAGAGCCGCGCCCGACGGCCCGGTGCGCGACCAGCTCGCCGCCCTGAAGTCGCAACAGGAGCGGCTGTTCGCGCAGCTCGCGCAGGGGCAACACCACTTCAAGCAGCTTGCCCGCTCGGTCTGGCGCGTGCAGGAGGACGAGCGGCGCCGGCTCGCGCGCGAGCTGCACGACGGCCTCGGGCAGAACCTCACGGCGCTCAAGAACCGGCTCGACGCTGCTGCCGTCGACGGCAGCGTGCCCGCGGCGGTGCGGGCGCGACTGGTCGAGGCGGCGGCGCTGTGCGCCGAAACGCTCGAGGACACGCGTGCGCTGTCGCGCATGCTGCGGCCGCAGATCCTCGACGACCTCGGCATCGAAGCCGCGCTCGGGTGGCTCGCGCGCAGCGTCGGCGAGACGGCGGCGATCGCGGTCGAGGTCGAAACGGGCTCGCTCGACGAGCCGCTCGAAGGCGACCTCGCGACGCTCGTGTTCCGGGTCGTGCAGGAGGCGCTCACGAATGTCGCGAAGCACGCGCGCGCCGGGCATGCGCTCGTCAAGGTCGGAACGCGCGAGCGCGACCTGCACATGCTCGTCGCCGACGACGGCGTCGGTTGCGACCCGGGCGAGGCGCTTGCGCGCGGCACGCGCGGGGAGAGCTCCGGCCTCGGCGGCATGCGCGAGCGCGTCGCCCTGTTCGGCGGGCGGCTCTCGTTCGTGTCGGAGCCCGGCGAGGGAACGCAGCTGCGCGTGGTGCTACCGTTGGGCGAAATGCGACCCGGCAACGCCTGACGCGCCCCGCGGCGCGCGCCGCGGGGTCCGGACCTGCTGACTCGAACGGGGAATCGATGCGACCGATCCGTGTACTCGTGGCCGACGACCACACCCTGCTGCGCGACGGCCTCATCGCGCTGCTCGTCAAGGACGACGCGTGCGAGATCGTCGCCGAGGCCGCCGACGGCATCGCGGCGGTGCAGGAAGCGCTGCGCACGCGTCCGGACGTCGCGGTCGTCGACATCTCGATGCCGAAGCTCAACGGCATGGAGGTCGTGCGGCGCCTCTCGCAGGAACTGCCGCAGACCCGCACGCTCGTGCTGACGATGCACGCCGAGGAGGAATACGTGCTGCACGTCGTGCGCGCCGGTGCCGCGGGGTTCCTGCTGAAGGACTCCGCCGCGCACGACCTGCTCGCCGCCGTCCGCGCGCTCGCGGCAGGACACGGCTACTTCGGGCCGCACGCGTCGAAGGTGCTCGCGCAACAGGTGCAGCAGCCGAAGGCGCAGCTCGACGATCCTTATCGCGGGCTCACGCCGCGAGAGCGCGAGGTTTTCCACCTGATCGTCGAAGGCCTCACGACGAAGGAGATCGCCAAGCGCCTCGACATCTCGAGCAAGACCGCGGAGAACCACCGCGCTCGCGTGCTCGACAAGCTCGAGGCGCGCAACACCGCCGAGCTGATTCGCTACGCGGTCCGGCACGGCTTGATGGACTGAGCGAGCGTACGTCACGCACGGCGCGACGTCCTCTCCCGAGCGTTTCGATCGTGTCGGCCGGGATGCGCTCGTCGATCGAGCAGCGGAACGGCAAAACGACGCCGCCCCACGGGGGTAGGGCGGCGCCCGCTCGCCGCACGGCACCAGCGCACGCGTGCCGCGACGCGAGGCATCCTGCCTCGTGAGCCGCTACCAATCTGCGCCGTTCCGGCGCTGCGACCCATCGGGTGTAACCCCCACGCGCCGGGCCGGATCGTCCCAGCGCGACCGCGGGGTTCGATATGCTCGCGCTGAAAGGAGCCGCGCATGGTTTCGAACAACGCACGGGGCGCATGCCTCTGCGGCATGCTCCAGTACGAAGTCACGCTGCCGAGCAAATGGGCGGCGCACTGCCACTGCACGATGTGCCGCCGCGCGCACGGCGCGGCGTTCGTGACCTGGGTCGGCGTTGCGGACTGGAATTTCCGCATCGTGCGCGGCGCCGAGCACCTGACCTGGCATCGCTCCTCGCCGGGGTCGCAGCGCGGTTTCTGCAACCAGTGCGGATCGCCGTTGTTGTTCCGCTCGAGCCGCTGGCCCGGCGAGACGCACGTGACGTACGCGAGCTTCACGAGCGCGATCGACCGGGTCCCGGGTGCGCACGTGTTCTGGGATACACATGTCGACTGGGTCGAGCTCGCCGATGCGCTGCCGCGCAGGACGGCCGCCGATCTCGCACCCAAGGGTCCCTGAAACAGAGCACGCGCCGGATACGCGCCGGCGCGTTGTCGATCGTGCCGTCGCGGCGCGATCCCGTGTTATGGCGGCGTCCCTGCCGCCCCAGGCCCGGTCGCGGTGACTTGTTTGGGGGAACACCCCGGCCGGCATCCATTTCGTTTGTCGCGAATACCGACGGCTTTCGCGACTCACGCGAGAGCTCTAGCGCCCTCCATTTCGGTCTATCGCGAATTCAAACCTCTTTCGCGGCTGACGCGAGAGCTCTAGCGCACTCCTACCCGGCGAGCATCCCCAGTCACCCATTCCGATCCAGCGCAATGCAAACCTCGACCGGCCGCGACCGCCGCAGCCGCAGCGTGCGCAGGTCCGATCCGCCGAGCACGACGCGCAGCTCCGCGGTGTTGCAGTCGAAGTACTGCAGCACGGCCGAACCGACGATCGCGAGCGACTGCACCTCGCCGGCGCGACGCGCCTCGTACACGGTGAACTCGCGGCGCAGGAAGCTCGTGCCGGTACCGCCGACGAGCGCGTACCAGACCGGGTGGCCGTCGGCGCCGAAGGTGAACCACGTTCCGAACGCGGCGCTGTTGCCGGTCTGCTCGAACAGGCTGACGCCTTCGCTCGGGCGATCGGGATCGAACCAGAACGTCGGCGAGCGGATGATCGCGCTCGGGTTCGTCGCGCCGGCGCCGCTGATGCTCTGCACTTCGGTGCCGACGACCGCGATGATCTCGAACGGCGCGTTGACCGCATCGCCGATGAGGTAGACACGCATGACGCCGTTCGGCGGAAGCGAGAGCTGCGGCAGCTCGAAGCCGCCGACCCCGGGCAGCACGAAGCTCGCGGTGCACAACAGGCGCGGCAGGTCGCCCGGATCGAACACGGCCTCGCCTCGATAGACGATGTCGCGCGTCTGCGTGCTGCCGTGGCCTGCGTTGTTGCGGCACACCGTGCCGGCGACGAGGTGTCGGTCGGTCGCTTCGGCTCGTTCGAACGGTGCGAGGTGGTGCAGCGAGATCGACGGTCGCGCCGCGGCCGTGGCGGGCTGCGAGGAACCGTCGTGGAACTCGATCGAGTACGGCTGCGTCGTGCCGTTGCCCGCGAGCACGACGGTCGGCGTCGTGCCGTTGCGCGCCGTCACCGTGAACTGCCGTTCGACCAGCGGCGCGGCCGAATCCCCCGGCGCGACGAACGCGATGCGATGGCTGCCCTCGGGCAGGTCGAGCCGCACGAAGCGGCGATAGGCGAGATTGCGCGAAACCTGGTCGCCGTCGACGAACACGGCGACCGGCTCGCGCTCGAGCGTGCCCGGTGCGAGGTTGCCGATCGCGACGTCGATCGCGGCGGCGGAAGTCGAGGCGCCGAGCAGGGCGAGGAGAGCGAGAGTGCGGATCATGGTCGTTCGCTCCTCAACCGAAGTTCGCGCTGTTGCTGCAGGCCGAGCCGGCCGGCAGCACCCGGACGAGCCGGATCGCGTCGCGTGGGGGTTCGAGCTGCCCGAACGCGGTGCCCGCGGGGAACAGCGGTTCGCTCGGCAGCCGCAACGTCAGCGTCGCCGTGCTGCACGAATGAAATTCGAGCGTGCCGCCGGTCGTCAGGCGATAGCGCACGGTGCCGCGATTGCCGGCCGGGCTGCCGCCCGCGTATTCGAAGATGCCGACGCCGCGGACCAGGCCCGTCTCCGACTGGAGGAAGTTCCAGGTCGCGCGCCCGGTCTCGTCGAAGCCGTAGATGACCGCGGTGATGAGATTCTGCTGCAGCGCGTCGGGATCGTAGGCAATCGAGACGCCCGCGCCCGGATTCGCAGGATCGAGCCACAGGCCTTCCATGCCCGCGCTCGGCGCGACCGTGGCGACCGTCGGCTCGCGCCGCTGCAGCCACACCAGCGCTTCGAGTGGCTGGCGCACACCGTCGCCGACCGCGAAGAATCGGTAGCGCACGCCGGTTTCCGGCTGGAACACCGTCTCGACGACCGGCGCCGTGCTGCCGGGATCGAGCAGACGGAAGATGCACGGCTGGTCGTCGCCGTTGCCGGCGAAGCCCCTGTGGCTGTTGTGATAGCTGCGACCGTTGTCGAGCGTGCCGTCGCCGTATTCGAACGCGCCGAGATCGGTGCGCCCGCCGCCGCACGAGACGCGCGTGTTGAATCGGCGCAGCCCGGTGCTCGTCGCGATCGGCGCGGCGTGGATGTCCTGGTCGGTCCATTCGCCGGCGTGGATCGGATAGTTGTGATCGACCGCGAGCTTGAGCTGGTACGGCGCGGCCTGGCCGTTGCCGGTCAGCAGCAGCACGTAGTCGTAGCCGTCGCGCAGTGCGAACGTGCGCGTCGTGAGCTCGCGGCCGCTCCCGTCACGGGCACGCGCAAGCACGTTGCCGGCGCGCAGGCGGAAGCCGTTGCTGAACTGCTTGTACGCGAGCCGGTCGGCTCGCACGACGCCGTCGACCTCGATCGTCGCGACGCCGCCGGAGCCGGTTTCCTGCGGCGCGAGGTTGCCGGCGGCCATGCCGACATCGGCGAGCGCCACCGGGGCGAAGGCGAGCGCGCAGATCGCGGCGAGCCGTTGAATTGCATTGGTTTGCATGGAGCGTTCCCGGATCCTGTGTTCGTGCCGAGGGGCTGTTCGGTCTTGAGACGCCCGGGCGGACGATATCCCCCAGCAATTGCCCGCACCGGTGCGCTGCCGTAGGCTGACTGCTGGCGCGCCATGTCTGCGATCACCGAAATCGTTCCGTCATCGACTCCTGCCCCGGCCCGTCCGGGCAACCGCGCTGCGCTTGCGTTCGCGCTGTCGCTCGGCGTGCACGTGCTGTTCTTCGGCCTGCTCGGCTGGTCGCTGCGCGGCGAGCGCCGCCCGCTCGTGATCCCGGTCGAGCTCGTGTTCGGCGCGATGGCCCCGATCGCGGGGATCCCCGCGACCGCGACGCCCGAAGCGGACGCGACCATGGGCCCGCCTGCAACGCTCGCAGAACCGGTCGACGATCCGGCCGAGCCGCCGCCCGCTGAGCGTCCGGCGCGACCGCGGTTCGCGGCAACGACGCCGCGCATCGATAAACCCTCGTTCGTGTCTGCACCGCGGATCCGGGACGCGCTGATCGCGCCGCTGCGTCCCCTGGGTCCGGCCGATGCGGCGTCACGCCCGGCAGACGCGACGCTCGAGCTCGCGGTGCACGACTGGTTGCGGCGCCATCAGCGTTATCCGCGCGCAGCGCGGCGCGCGGGCATCGAGGGAACCGCGCACGTGCGCTTCGTCATCGACCGCGGCGGTGCGTTGCGCGAGACCGAGCTCGTGGCCTCATCGGGCCATGCGGTGCTCGACCGCGCGGCGCTCGAGCTGTTGCAGCGCGCAGCGCCCTACCCCGCCCTGCCGCGCCGCGTGACGTCCGGCGAAGTCGAGTTGACGCTGCCGGTCGAGTACCGGCTGAGCGCCGACGCGACGCGCGGATGACGGCGCCCGTCCGTGCCGCGGCGGCCCCGCCGCTCGCGCTGCTCTATCGCGATTGCCACGGCGAGCTCGTCGCATACCTCGAGCGCATCGCGGGCGAGCGCGCGAGCGCCGAGGACATCGCCCAGGAGGCGGGGATCCGCCTCGTCGAGGCCGGCGAGCGCGAAACGCTCGCGAACCCGCGCGCGTTCCTGTTCCACGTCGCGACGAACCTTGCGCGCGACCTTTTGCGGCGGCGCATGACGCGCGACGCGGCGATGCCCGAGCTCGCCTCGATGGAGCGGTTCGAGCCGGGCGCCGACGCGGTGGCGTCCGCGCGCGAGGAGATCGGCCAGGTCGCGAGCGCGCTCGCGCCGCTGCCCGAGCGCGCGCGCCAGGTGCTCGTCATGGCCCGGGTCGAGGGCATGAGCCACGCCGAGATCGGCACGAAGCTCGGGATCGCGCCGAAAACGGTCGAGAACCACCTCGGGCGCGCGCTCGCGCGCCTGACCGCGCTGCTCGGGCGCGAGCCCCCGGGCTCGCACTGAGGTCCGCCACGATGCAAGCGGCGGCGTATTGGGGGGAAACACGGTCATGGACGTCTACGGGACGATGACGGGTCGAAGCCACCAGCACGAAGCACTGCTCGAACGCGCCGGCGAATGGCACGCGCGGCTGCGCGCCGACGATACGGCGCGGACCGATCATGTCGCATTCGCGGCGTGGCTCGACGCGGATGCGCGCCATCGGCTCGCCTATGCCGACGTCTGCGCGGCGGCGTATGCGCTCGAGTCGGCCGGCGCACCGGCGCCGCTCGAGGTGCGCGCGGTCGAGCGCGGCGGCCGGGCGTGGCTCGGCGCACTCGCGGGCGCCGCGTTCGCGGCGGTCCTCGGGCTCGGGCTGTGGTTCGGTGCCGCGCCGTGGCAGGACCTCGCGAGCGATTTCCATACCGCGTCGGCCGAGCAACGCAACGTCGAGCTGCCCGACGGCAGCCGCGTGCTGCTCGACGGCGACAGCGCGATCGACGTCGCCTACGACGAGTCGCGCCGCACGATCGAGCTCAAGCGTGGCGCCGCGTTCTTCGACGTCGTCGCCGACAGCGCACGGCCGTTCGTCGTGCGCACCGGCGATGCGAGCGCGACGGCGGTCGGCACGCGCTACGCCGTCGAGCGCACGGCATCGGCCATGCACGTCACGGTCGAGGAGGGCGTCGTCGAAGTCCGCAGCGATGCTGCTGCGGGCTCGGTGCGCCTGCGTGCCGGACAAGGCATCGTCGTCGCATCGCACGATTCGCGCCTGCCCGCGGCAAGCGCCGACGACGCCGCGCTCGCGTGGACGCGGCAGCGCCTCGTGTTCTCGGCCACCCCGCTCGAAATCGCGCTCGCGCGGCTCGACCGCCATGTCGCCGGGCGCATCGTGCTCGTCGGCGGCGCGCGCGCCGACGCGCGCGTCACCGCGGCGATCCCGGCCGGCGATGCGATCGGCGGGCTCGCGGCGATCGCGCGCGAACACGGACTCACGCTCCGGCGCGTGCCGGCGCTCGGTTACCTGGTGTACTGAGCGGTGACGCGCGCGGCCCTGCTCGCCGCGTTGCTCGCGGCCTGCGTGCCGTCGCATGTCCCGGCGCGCGAGCAGACCGGGACGCTCGAAGAGATCCACGGCTTCGCAGTCGCACGCGGCAGCCTGCTCGACGCACTCGCGGCGATCGGCGAAACGGCGGGCGTCCGCATCGTGTTCCCGCCGGCGACGCGCGAGCTCGAGCGCCGCACGCTCGATGCACCGATCGAGGGCCGGCTCAGCGTCGCGGCTGCGCTCGATCGCGCGCTCGGCGACAGCGGCTACGCCTGGCGCGTCGATCCGTACGGCACGGTCGTCGTCGAGCCGGCGCGCGCGCCGCCGCGCGTCGAGCTCGACACGCTGACGATCGAGGACACGCCGCTCGATGCGAGCGGCCGCGCCCGCGCCGACGTGCCGCGCTACGGAATCGACGAGCACGCGCCGAGCCACACCACGCTCGAAGGCCCGATGCTCGATGCCCAGGTGATCATGCGTTTCGACTCGCTGCTGCGGCGCGCGCCGAACGTGTCGGGGCGCGGCAGCACGTTTTCGGTCCGCGGCATCGAGCGCGGCGACGACGACGCGACGACGGCGAGCGTGTTCTACGACGGCATTCCGCTCGGGGGTCGCGTGCTCGACCTCGGCGTCATCGGGCTCGGGCCGCTCTCGCGCGTCGAATACCAGCGCGGACCGCGCTCGCTGTGGGAAGGCGTCGGCGCGCTCGCCGGCACGATCTCGCTCGAGTCGCCCGATCCGTCGCCGACGCTGCGCGCGGTCGGCGCGCTCGAGCTCGACGATCATGGCGCGCGGCGCGGACGCGCCGAGATCGACGGCCCGATGGGGCCCGACGGGCTCTCCGCGCGGGTCGCGCTCGAGTCGCGCGCGGAGCCCGGCTTCATCCGCAACCTCATCCGCGACGAGGACCTCATCGACCGCGCGTACGAGCGCGCCGCGAACGCGAAGCTGATCTACGAGCCCGACGCGATCGAGCCGCTCACGCTGAAGCTCACCGCGATGCACGCGCGGGCCGATCCGGGACAGCCGCGCCTGCGCGTGCCGGGTGGATCGCGCCCGTTCGATCCGTTTGCGCGCGAGACCTTCGATCCGAACGAGTTCGACGCGGAGGTGTCCCTCGACGGTGCCCGGCTCGACGGGTCGTGGCGTTTCGGTCCGCGCGCGCGCCTCGATCTCGCCGCGACGTCGGCCGACAGCGGCGAGCGCACGCGCAGCGGTCTCGATCTGTCGTCCGACGACTTCCTGCTGCGCGACGACAGCGAGCAGCGGCGCGAGCTCGAATTGCGCTACACGCACGCGTTCGACGGCGGCTGGACCCTGCTCGCCGGGGCCGCGCGCGCGCGCCGGACCGTCGCGCTCGACGTGTCGGCGTTCAGCGACATCGCGGCGTCGTTCCCGGTGCCCGTCGTGGTCGCGCCCGATTCGCAGCGCGTTCTGACGAGCCTCGTCGATACGCGCGTCGACACCGACAGCGTGCTGCTCGAGCTCGAACGGCGCGGCGAGCACTGGGATTTCGCGCTCGGGGCGCGGCGCCTCGACGAAACACGCGGCAAGCGCCGGCGCAGCACGACGCGCCTGACGCATCCCGAGTGCACGATCACGATCGGCGACAACGTCATCGCCTGCCGCGACGAGTTCCCCGAATCGGAGCAGACGAGCGTGTCGCCGGCAACCGATGCAGTCACGGTGCCGCGCGCGCTCGTGCGGTTCCGGCCGAACACCGCGCACGCCGTGACGCTGACGTACCGCGAGGGCTACCTCGGCGGGGGCGCGCGCCTCAACGTGCTGACCGGCGACCTCGTCGGCTTCCAGGCCGAGCGCAGCGAATCACTCGACCTGTCGTGGGACGGAAGCTGGCGCCGCGGCACGCTCGAATCGCGCGCGACGCTGTTTGCGAACCGCTGGCGCGATCGCCAGGTGCCGTTCGACCAGCCGCAGGAAGCCGGCACGATCGTGTTCAACGCCGCGAGCGCGCGCGCGACCGGCGGCGAGCTCGAGCTGCGCGGCCGTCCGTCGGCGCCATGGCTGTGGTGGCTCGGCGTCGGGGTGCTGCGCACGGAGTACCTGCGTTTTCCGTTCACGACGCCGGGCGGCCCGCTCGAGCTCGCGGGCAACTCGTTCGCCGGCGCGCCGAGGCGCACCGCGAGCGCGGGACTCGCGTGGGAAGGGCCGCGCGGCTGGCATGCATCGATCAACGCGTGGCACAGCGCCGAAACCTTCAGCGACGCGCGCAACTCCCCGAGCGGCCTGCGCGACGCGTACGAAGTCGTCGATGCGAAGCTCGGCCGCCGCTTCGGGCGCTGGCACGTCTACGGCTACATCACCAACGCGTTCGACGAGCAGTACGTCGAGGACATCCGCGTCGGCGGCCTGGTCCCGACCGCGCGCGAATTCGTCCTCGGCCCGCCGCGCCAGGTCGGCCTCGGCGTCGAAGCGACCTGGTGACCAAAGAAAACGACTCGCCGTCCATGGCAAGTCCGAGCTGGTGACCGCGACGCCGGTGCCCGCGCCCTCTTCCGCACAGGGATGTGCGGCCGGACTACGCAGTAGTCCGTGAGCGGGCAAAACCACGTTTTGCCCGCGCGTGTCGGTCGCGAGGGCAGGATGCCCTCGTCGATCGACCATCAGGAAACGTGACGGACCTCGATCCCGCGCCCCTCGATGAAGTAGACCGTGCTGCCCTCGGGCACGTCGCGCCACACGTGTGGCATCCACATTCCGTCGCTCGCGTACTCGACCGCGCGCACCTGCAGCCGCGAACGCGACCAGCGTGCGTCGATGACCCACTCGCTGCCGGCGATCGCGTCGAACAGGCGCGCGATCTGGCGCGGCATCAAGTCGTTCGAAAGACCATCGTCCGCGAGCGCGTCGATCCGGATCGGCACGCCAGGCCCCTCGCGGCGCCGATCGCGCGCGACAGCCCCGGTGTGCGTCGATACCTGCACGGGCGCGTCCTTTCGTGTCGTCATCGCGGTTGCTCCCTGGGGGCCCCCGCGGCGGTCCGATGCCGGCACCGCGCGCGGGCGAGCGCCTCCTGCACTCGATCCGATCCGGCGCGTCCAACGTCCTGTCGGACCTTTCCGGATCGCCGCCCGATCCCGAACGGATACTGCCGCGTCCGGCGCGCTCGCGCATTACCCAAATGGGGCATAGTTGATCGCCGCAAGCCGCCCTGCGAGGGTGCCGGGCGGCTCGCATGGACGGAAAATCGCGCTCGATGGACGAGGAAACACGCAAGAGCGGGGCCGTGCTCGACCTGCTCGACGCGGTCTACCAGGCGCCGTTCGACGCGCGCTGGTGGCCGCGCGTCGGCGAGCTGCTCGTGCCGCTGTTCGAAGCCGATTGCGCGGTGCTCGCGAGCCACGACCATCGCCACCGCGTCGTCGACGTCGCGTTCGCGCACGGGATCGGCCACGAAATGGTCGAGGCCTACACCGATCACTACGCGCGGATCGATCCGTGGCCCGCCGCGGCGCCTGCAACGGGCATCGCGCGCCGCGGCGGCTTCTACCACGACTTCTGGCGCAGCCACGGCGACTTGATCCACACGATCGGCGGCGTCGCGCCGGTCGACGACCACGTCATCGGCAACATCGGGCTGCCGCGCGAGCGGCGGCGCGGTCCGTACCGCGCGTCCGCGCTCGCGCTGCTCGACCGCGTCTCGCCGCACATCCACCGATCGCTGCGCCTCTCGCGACAGCTCGCGCGCGCCGGCTTCACCGACGCGGTGCAGCGCGCGACACCGGCGACGCAGTCGCTCGCTGCGTGGCTCGTCGACGACACGGGGCGCGTCGTGTTCGCCAATCCACGTGGCGAGCAACTGCTTCGCGTCGGCGACGGCTTGTCCATTCGCCGCGGCACGCTCGTCGCGACGCTCGCGTCCGAGCAGCCCGCGTTCGCCGCGGCGCTCGCCGCAGTATTGCGCCTGCCGTACGGCCCGAGCGACACGGGACCCGAGCTCACGATCAAACGACCTCGCGATCGCGCATCGATCCGCCTGTCGATCAATCCGGCGCCGGTACGGATGCTCGGCTGGCTCGGCATGCGCGCGCGCGGCGCGTTCATCGTCGGCCATATCCCGGAGCCGCCGGGCGGCCTTTCGGCAAAGGAAGTGCAGCGCGTGCTCGCGCTGACGCAGGCCGAGGCGCGCGTCGTCGCGGCGCTCGCGAGCGGGCACGATCCGCGCGTCATCGCCGAGCGCTTCAACGTCAGCCTCGAAACGGTGCGCGCGCAGGTCAAGAGCGCGATGCGGCGGCTCGATTGCCACCGCCAGTCGCAGCTGATCGGCAAGGTGCTCGAGGCGCTCGGGCGTTCGCACCAGCGTTGAGGCACGCGCAGGCGCCGGGCAGGTTACGCCCGACGCCCGCACGTCGCGCATCACGCCGCCGCGTCGACCGCCGTGTTCGCCGCCTGCGCCGGCATGTGGAGCGGCTCCTGCCCGGCCGGATGGAACTGCTCCTGCTCGGTCGAGCCGTGCAGCGCCGACAGGGACGAGCGTCCGCCCGCGATCACCTCGTTGAGCCTGTCGAAATAGCCCGTGCCGACCTCGCGCTGGTGCTTCGCGCCGGTATAGCCGCGCGATTCGGCCGCGAACTCCGCTTCCTGCAGCTCGACGTACGCGGCCATCTGGCGTTCCTTGTAGCCGGTCGCGAGGTTCCACATCGAATAGTTCAGCGCGTGGAAGCCCGCGAGCGTGATGAACTG
>DATLNY010000162.1:0-3547 GCA_035536495.1 Candidatus Saccharimonadia bacterium
CGCGAGGCCGCCGCGGCTGTAGACCACGTAGAGGTCCGACTGCGGCGCGAAGGTCCAGCGGTAGCGCGCCTGCACGCCGAAGTTGTTGACCGTGAAGTCCTCGACCGTGTCGTCGCTCTCGACCAGCACGCCGCCGGGGCCGATGCGCAGCGGCGTCGCGTCGTGCGCATCGATCGCAAGCCACTGCAGCTTCACGCGCAGCTCGTGGCGCGGCGCCGGAAAGTAGTTGAAGTTCGCACCGAGCGCGAGCTGCTCGCGCTCGAAGCTCGCGAGCAGGTCGCCTTCGCGCCAGATCAGCCAGTCGCGGCTGAAGCGCGGGTTGAGGAACGCGTCGATCGTGAAGTTCTCGCGCGCGAACCACTCGACCTTGCCCTCGAGCTGCAGCGCGTAGCCGTCGTTGCCTTCCTGAAGCACGAGCACGCCGCCGCGCAGGCGCAGGTCTTCGAAACGGGGCGTGAAGTACACGTTGTAGAACGAGGTGAGGCGCGGCTCGATCTCGACGTCGCCGTTGCCGCGCGAGATGAGATCGTCCGTGCCGCTCGTCGACACGACGATGTCGGAATGGAATTCCGCGCCGCCGCGGTACGCGACATCACGCGCGAAGATGTAGGAATGCGGCAGCCTGTCGCCCTCGTCGTTCCAGCGCAGCTGCGGCTCGAAGCTCAAGGTCACGAGCTCGCGCGCGTCGCCTTCGTCGAAGCCGGTGTGGCGATGCTTCACCGAGTACTCGAGCTCGTTGTACGACGCGCGGCGCTGGAAACCCATGTCGTTGAAGTCGAGCTCGCGGTCGAAGTGCGTCGCCTCGACTTCGTGCTGCCAGGCTTCGCTCGGCGTCCAGAACACGCGCAGCCACGCGCCCGAGCCGTCCTTCCCCGTGCCCGCTTCGTCGACGATGCTGCCGAGCACCATGCCGGTCACGATCCACGCGTCGTTCGGGCGCCAGACGCCGTCGACGGCGTGCACGGTCGCGTCGCGGTCGAGGAACGGACGATCCGCGTACGTCCCGAGGTAGCCAAGCTGCAGGTCGCCGATCGGATAGACGAGCCGCTGGCCGTAGAACGCACTGCCGAGGTCGTCCGCATGGTCGCGCTCGACCGCGGCGAGCACACCGTAATCGAGCGCCCCGAACGAGCCATTCACCTTCAGCGCGGCGTCGATCTCGGCCGCGAGCGCCGGCACGTCGTCGCGCGCGCCGCCGATGCGGCGCGTGTAGATCAAGAGGCCCGAGTCCGGCGTGCGCACGTCGAACACGCCCTGGTTCTCGGTGAAGAACGGGCGCCGGTCCGAGAAGAACACCTCGATCGCGTCGAAGTTCACGACGAGCTCGTCGGCCTCGACCTGGCCGAAGTCGGGGTTGATCGCCGCGGTGAGCTGGAACGCGCCGGACGGCTTCCAGAACACGTCGCCGCCGAATTTCTGCTCGACGTCGTCGCCGACGAAGTCGTACGAAAGCGTCCCGTACGGGAAGACGTGGAAGACCGAGGCGCGGTACTGCGGGATCTCGACCCTGGGGAAGTCCGAGGCGAACCGCGGCAGCGAGAAGCTCGCGCGCGCCGACGCCGAGCGCTGCTGGATCGCGCCGACGAAGCGGTCGAACAGGATGCCGACGGTGCGGGTCGGCGCGGCGCTGTCCTGCATGCTCGCGATCGACCACGGGATCAGGTATTCGACGACCCAGCGATCGCCGTGGTCGACGACGGCGGCTTCCCAGTCGCCGTCCCAGTCGGTGCTGTAGAGGTTCTCGTTGGTGATCGTGCCGTCCTGCAGTGAGCCAGACAGCGCGACCGTCATGTTGTAGGCGACCTTCGCGTCGCCATCGAGGTCGAGGAAGACGTTGACCCGGTCGCCGGGATTGGGCGCGTCGCGCGGTGTGATCGGCCGCCGCCGCTCGGTCGACGCGGGTTGTTCGACCTCGAATCCGATCGCGATGCCGTCGGGCGTCGACGCAAGAAGCACTCGCGTCGGGTGGATCGGGGTTTCGTAGGTCAGCGGCTGCGTGACGACGAAGTCCTCGAACACGTGCGCGCCGTCCCACTCCGGTTCGTCGAGCGCGCCGTCGACGCGCATCTCTGCGTGCGCGGGGACGCACACGAGCAGCGAAGCGGTCACGAGGAGCGGGTGCAGGCGCAAGGCGGGGGTTTCCCTGATGGCAGGCCCCGCAGCTTGCGAATCCGCCGCGTGCGGCGCAAGGGCCGATCGGCACGCTGACCCGGGAGCCGCGTCTAGCTTTCGGCGTCCTTCGGCTGCCGCGCGACGACCGCGCGCGACGCAACGATGCCGAGCTCGTAGAGCAGGCACATCGGCACCGCGAGCAGGATCTGCGAGATCGCGTCGGGCGGCGTGACGATCGCCGCGACGACGAACGCGCCGACGATGACGTAGCCGCGGTGCTTGACGAGCGACTCGGGCGTCACGACGCCGAGCATCACGAGGATCACGACGGCGACCGGGATCTCGAAGCAGAGCCCGAACGCGAGGAACGTCATCAGCACGAAGTCGAGGTACTTGTTGATGTCGGTCATCATCGCGACGCCTTCGGGCACCGTGCCTGTCAGGAACCCGAACACGAGCGGCATCACGACGAAGTACGCGAACGCCGCGCCGACGTAGAACAGCAGCGTCGCGGACAGGAACAGCGGCAGCGCGAGCCGCTGCTCGTGACGGTAGAGCCCCGGCGCGACGAACGCCCAGGCCTGGTAGAGCAGGTAGGGCATCGCGATGAAGATCGCCGTGAAGAACGCGAGCTTGATCGGCGTGAAGAACGGCGTGATGACGTCGATCGCGATCATCGACCCGCCTGCGGGCAGCCGCTCGAGCAGCGGCGTCGCGATCAGCGCATAGAGCCGGTTCGCGAACGGGAACAGCGCCGCGAACACCAGCAGCACCGCGACGACCGCGCGCAGGAGGCGCGAGCGCAGCTCGACGAGGTGCGTCAGCAGGCCCTGCTCCTCGCCAGACTCGGCGCTGCGCTCAGGCCGGGTCATCGCGCTTCGCCGGCGCGTCGCCGGGCGGCGGCGCGTCGAGGTCGAGGTGCGGCGGCTCGATCGTTTCGCGGAACGAGCGCTCGGCCTCGCGGATGTCGGCACGCAGGTCGAGGTCGCGCGCGGTTTCGCGCATCGTGCGCTTGAGCTCGTCCGCGGCGAGCTCGCGCTCGAATTCGCCACGGACCGAGCTCCAGCTCGCACGCGCGCGCCGCACGAAGCCGCCGACCGTGCGCGCCGCGACCGGCAGCTTCTCGGGCCCCAGCACGAGGAGCCCGACGATGCCGATGATCATCAGCTCGATGAAGCTGACGTCGAACATCGCGTCAGTCGACGTGCGTCTTCGTTTCTTCCTTGCGCGCGGCCTCGAGCTTGTCGGCCTCGAGCTTCTCGCGCTCCTCGTCCGTCATGCCCTTCTTGAAGCCGCGGATCGCCTTGCCGAGGTCGGAGCCGAGGCTCGGCAGCTTCTTCGTGCCGAACACGAGCACGATGATGACGAGGACGATGAGCCAGTGCCAGATACTGAAGGAACCCATGACGCCACCTGCTTTTGCGTAAGCGTCTCA
>DATLNY010000163.1:0-5850 GCA_035536495.1 Candidatus Saccharimonadia bacterium
TCGAACTCGAAGTACGCGTTCCTCGGCGCGATGCGCTCGGCCGCGCAGGTCGTCAGCTACGAGATCGCGATGGGCTTCGCGCTGGTCGGCGTATTGATCTGCGCAGGTTCGCTGAATCTCTCGGAGATCGTGCGCGCGCAGGCGGGCAATGCCGGCATGTTCGAGTGGTTCTGGCTGCCGCTGCTGCCGCTGTTCGTGATCTATTTCATTTCGGGGGTCGCCGAGACGAACCGCGCGCCGTTCGACGTCGCCGAGGGCGAGTCGGAGATCGTCGCGGGCTTCCACGTCGAGTACGCGGGCGCCGCGTTCGCGGTGTTCTTCCTCGCCGAATACGCGAACATGATCCTCGTGGCGTTCCTCGCGGCCGTGCTGTTCATGGGCGGCTGGCTCTCGCCGTTTCCCGAGTCGGTGCCGTTGCTCGGCGCGCACGGCTGGTGGTGGCTCGCGGCGAAGGTGTTCGTGTTCGCTTTCCTGTTCCTGTGGTTCCGCGCGACGTTTCCGCGCTACCGCTACGACCAGATCATGCGGCTCGGCTGGAAGGTGTTCATCCCGATCACGATCGTGTGGGTGATGGTCGCGGGCCTCATGTCGTACTACCGCTGGTTCGAGATCGGCGCCTGACGATGAATCGCATCTTCAACTATCTCCGCAGCCTGCTGCTGGTCGAGCTCTGGCAGGGGCTGTTCGTGACGTTCCGGTACTTCTGGCGGCCGAAGTACACCGTGCGCTACCCGATGGAGAAGATCCCGCAGTCGAACCGCTTCCGCGGGCTGCATGCGCTGCGCCGCTACCCGAATGGCGAGGAGCGCTGCATCGCGTGCAAGCTCTGCGAGGCGGTCTGCCCCGCGCTCGCGATCACGATCGACTCCGAGCCGCGCGCCGACGGCACGCGCCGCACGACGCGCTACGACATCGACCTGTTCAAGTGCATCTACTGCGGCTTCTGCGAGGAGAGCTGCCCGGTCGACTCGATCGTCGAGACGAACATCCACGAGTACCACTTCGAGCGGCGTGGCGAGAACATCGTGACGAAGCCGCAGCTGCTCGCGATCGGCGACCGTTACGAGCAGCTCATCGCCCAGGCCCGCATGCAGGACGCGGCGTACCGCTGAGCCCAGACCAATGACCCTCGAGCTCATCCTCTTCTACGCGTTCGCCGCCGCCGTCATCGGTGCGGCGATCGGCGTCATTTCCTCGCGCAACCCGGTGCACGCGGCGCTGTGGCTCGTGCTGACGTTCTTCAGCTGCGCGTGCCTGTGGCTGCTCGCGCAGGCCGAGTTCCTCGCGATCGCGCTGATCCTCGTGTACGTCGGCGCCGTGATGGTGCTGTTCCTGTTCGTCGTCATGATGCTCGACGTCAAGATCGAGCCGTTGCGCGAGGGCTACATCCGCTTCCTGCCCGTCGGCATCGTCGTCGGCCTCGTCATGCTCGCCGAGATGCTCGCTCTGATCGGCTGGCGCAGGCACGCGGGCAACGCGGCGCCGGTCGATCCCGCGATCGAGGCGGGCCTTTCGAACACCGAGTGGCTCGGGCGAGTGATGTTCACCGACTACATCCTGCCCTTCGAGATCGCCGCCGTGATCCTGACGGTCGCGATCATCGCGGCGATCACGCTGACGCTGCGCCATCGCGGCGGCGTGCGGCACCAGAGCGCGTCGCGGCAGGTGCTCGTGCGACGCGAGGACCGGGTGCGGCTCGTCAAGGTCGCGAGCGTGCCGCCGAAGGGAGGCAATCCGTGATCACGCTCGGCCACTGGCTGTTCCTCGGCGCGGCGCTGTTCTGCATCTCGGTCGCGGGGATCTTCATCAATCGCAAGAACGTCATCGTGCTGCTGATGTCGATCGAGCTGATGCTGCTCGCGGTCAACACGAACTTCATCGCGTTCTCGCATTTCCTCGGCGACGCGGCGGGACAGATCTTCGTGTTCTTCATCCTGACGGTCGCCGCGGCCGAATCCGCGATCGGGCTCGCGATCCTCGTGGTGCTGTTCCGCAGCCACGACACGATCAACGTCCAGGAACTCGATTCGTTGAAAGGTTAGAAAGCTGATGAGCGCAGCGAATTCATTCGACCGTCATCCCGGCGCAAGCCGGGAGCCAGCGCCTTCGGGCCGCTCCAGTCGCTGGGTCCCGGCTTTACCAGCTTCGCTGTTCGCGAGCGCAGTCGCCGGGATGACGCCCATGCGAGGCGGGCCCGCCGTCCAGGCACGGAAGCCCGCGGCGTGATCAGCGAAACGCTCCTCCTCGTCATCGCATTCGCCCCGCTCCTCGGTGCGATCGTCGCCGGCCTGTTCCGCAACCACATCGGGCGAACCGGCGCGCACACGGTCACGATCGCGGGCGTCGCGATCTCGTGCGCGGCGTCGTTCTACGTGCTCTACCAGCTCGTCTACGAGCAGGCGCCGGTCTACAACGAGAACCTCTACACGTGGTTCAGCGTCGGCGGAATAGAGGCGAACGTCGGCTTCCTCGTCGACAAGCTCACCGCGATGATGATGGTCGTCGTGACGTTCGTCTCGCTGATGGTGCACGTCTACACGATCGGCTACATGGCTGAGGATCCGGGCTACCAGCGCTTCTTCAGCTACATCGCGCTGTTCACGTTCTCGATGCTGATGCTCGTCATGAGCAACAACTTCCTGCAGCTATTCTTCGGCTGGGAAGCCGTCGGCCTCGTCTCGTACCTCCTGATCGGATTCTGGTTCAAGCGCCCGAGCGCGATCTTCGCGAACCTCAAGGCGTTCCTCGTCAATCGCGTCGGCGACTTCGGCTTCCTGCTCGGGATCGCGGGCGTGCTGTACTGGATCGGCACGCTCGACTACGCGACCGCGTTCGCGAACACCGCCGCGCTCTCGGGCGTGACGGTCGAGCTGATTCCCGGCCAGCCGTGGAGCGTCGCGACGTTCATCTGCATCTGCCTGTTCATCGGCGCGATGGGCAAGTCGGCGCAGGTGCCGCTGCACGTCTGGCTGCCCGACTCGATGGAAGGCCCGACGCCGATCTCGGCGCTGATCCACGCCGCGACGATGGTGACCGCCGGCATCTTCATGGTTGCGCGGATGTCGCCGCTGTTCGAGCTGTCGGAGACCGCGCTCGCATTCGTGCTGTTCATCGGCGCGACGACGGCGTTCTTCACGGGATTGATCGGCATCGTCCAGAACGACATCAAGCGCGTCATCGCGTATTCGACCCTGTCGCAGCTCGGCTACATGACGGTCGCGCTCGGCGTCTCGGCGTATTCGGCCGCGATCTTCCACCTCATGACGCATGCGTTCTTCAAGGCGCTGCTGTTCCTCGCCGCGGGCTCGGTCATCATCGGCATGCACCACGAGCAGGACATGCGGCGCATGGGCGGGCTGCGCCGGTACATGCCGGTCACGTTCGCGGTCAGCTGGATCGGCTCGCTCGCGCTCGTGGGCATGCCGTTCCTGTCCGGCTTCTATTCGAAGGACGCGATCATCGAATCGGCCCACCATGCCGCGCAGCACGGCGGGTGGGTGCAGCAGTACGGCTATCTCGCCGTGCTGTTCGGCGTGTTCGTCACGGCGCTCTACAGCTTCCGACTGCTCTACATGACGTTCCACGGCGCCGAGCGCTTCGACGCGGCGCCCGATGCCGATCACGTGCCGCCCGAGGCCGATTCGCTCGCGCACGAGGCCGAGCTCGAGCACGAAGGGCACGGCGCGCATACGCCGCGCGAGTCGCCCTGGGTCGTGACGTTGCCGCTCGTTCTGCTCGCGATCCCTTCGATCGTGATCGGATTTATTACCGCGGGACCGATGCTGTTCGGCGGCTTCTTCGACGGCGCGATCCACGTCGCGCCCGCGCACGACACGCTCGGCGCCGTCGCGCACGAATGGCACGGACCGGTCGCGTTCGCGCTGCACGGGTTCACGGCCTGGCCGTTCTGGCTCGCGTTCGCGGGATTCGCGGTCGCGACCTGGGTCTACCTGCTGCGACCGGGCACGTCGGAGTCGATCAAGCGCGCGCTGCGGCCGCTGCATCGCCTGCTCGAGCGCAAGTACGGTTTCGACGAGCTCTACCAGGCCGTGTTCGCGCGTGGCGGTGTCGGGCTCGGACGCGTGCTCTGGAAAGCCGGCGACGTCGCGATCATCGACGGCGCGCTCGTCAACGGCTCCGCGGCATTCGTCGACCGGCTCTCCGCGATCATGCGGCGCGTGCAGTCGGGGTACCTCTACCACTACGCGTTCGCGATGATCGTCGGGCTCATCGCGCTGCTCGGCGTGTTCGTGATCGGCCGCTGACGCCCTCGGCCTGATACCCAGATGGAAACGATGACGAACTGGCCCCTGCTGTCGCTGCTCGTGTGGTTGCCGATCCTGGGCGGCGTGCTTGCGCTCGCCGCGGGCAACGGCCGCCCCTCGCAGGCGCGGATGGTCGCGCTCGCGACCGCGCTCGCGACGTTCGCGCTGTCGGTTCCGCTCTACCTCGGTTTCGACGCTGCGAGCCCCGCGATGCAGTTCGTCGAGCGGCACGAATGGGTGCCGATGCTGAACGTCTGGTACCACCTCGGCGCCGACGGGATCTCGGTCGCGCTGATCGCGCTGACGTCGTTCACGACGGTGCTCGTGCTCATCGGGGCCTGGGACGTGATCCAGGAGCGCGTGAGCCAGTACGTCGCGGCGTTCCTCGTGCTCGAGGGGCTCATGATCGGCGTGTTCTGCGCGATGGACGCGCTGCTGTTCTACGTGTTCTTCGAGGCGATGCTGATCCCGATGTTCATCATCATCGGCATCTGGGGCGGCCCGCGGCGCGTCTACGCGACGGTCAAGTTCTTCCTCTACACGTTCCTCGGCTCGATCTTCATGCTGATCGGGCTGATCTACCTGTACCTCAAGTCCGGCTCGTTCGACCTCGCGACGCTCGTGCGCCTGCCGCTGTCGCTGACCGAGCAGAGCTGGCTGTTCTTCGCATTCCTCACGGCGTTCGCGGTCAAGGTCCCGATGTGGCCGGTCCACACCTGGCTGCCCGACGCACATGTCGAGGCGCCGACCGGCGGCTCGGTGATCCTTGCGGCAATCATGCTCAAGATCGGCGGCTACGGCTTCCTGCGCTTCTCGCTGCCGATCACGCCCGATGCGTCGCAGGAATACGCGTGGCTCGTCATCGCGATGTCGCTGATCGCGGTCGTCTACGTCGGCTTCGTCGCGCTCGTGCAGGAGGACATGAAGAAGCTCATCGCGTACTCGTCGATCAGCCACATGGGCTTCGTGACGCTCGGCGCGTTCGTCTCGTTCGCGCTCGCGCGCGAGGCCGGCAATCCGGACGCCGCGAAGCTCGGCCTGCAGGGCGCGATGGTCCAGATGATCTCGCACGGATTCGTCTCGGGCGCGCTGTTCTCCTGCGTCGGCGTGCTCTACGACCGCGTCCACAGCCGCATGATCGGCGACTACGGCGGCGTCGTGAACACGATGCCGTGGTTCGCGGCGCTGATGGTGCTGTTCGCGATGGCGAACTGCGGGCTGCCCGGGACGAGCGGCTTCGTCGGCGAGTTCATGGTGCTGCTCGCGAGCTTCCAGGCCAATCCGTGGCTCGCGATCGCGGCCGGGCTCACGCTCGTGATCGGTGCGGCGTACACGCTCTGGCTCGTCAAGCGCGTGCTGTTCGGCGAGGTCGCGAACGACCACGTCGCGCAGCTCAAGGACATCGACGCGCGCGAGGCGATCGTGCTCGGCAGCTTCGCGGTCGCGGTGCTCGCGGTCGGCATATGGCCGGCGCCGCTGACCGACCTCATGGGCGCTTCGATCGACACGCTTGTCGCGCAGATCACGCAGGCGAAGGCCTGACCCACCGATGGAACGCAGGCGACGGACGTAATGAGCTGGAACG
>DATLNY010000164.1:0-7267 GCA_035536495.1 Candidatus Saccharimonadia bacterium
CGCGGATGCGCTGTCCCATCTCGTAGCGTTCGGCTTCGCGCGCGGCGTTGCCGTCGAGCTCGACGCGCACCAGCGCCTTGCCCGAGAGCGCCGCGATCAGCCCGTTGCCCTTCCACTGCGGGAACTCGTCGCCGCTGTAGATGATGAAGCCGCCGGGCGAGATCACCGGCGTCCAGGTGATTTCCGGCGCGTTGAATTCAGGCCGCGTCGCATGGTCGGGGATCGTGCGCCCGTCGTAGTGATCACCGTTCGAGACGATCGGGTATCCGTAGTTCGAGCCGCGCTCGATGCGATTGAGCTCGTCGCCGCCGCGCGGGCCCATCTCGACCGCCCACAACGTACCGTCGCGGTCGAATGCGATGCCGAGCGGGTTGCGGTGGCCGAGTGTCCAGACCTGCGCGGCGACGCCGCCCTTCTCGGAGAATGGATTGTCGGACGGGACCGAGCCGTCCTCGTTCAGGCGCAGGATCTTGCCGAGGTTCTCCTGCATATCCTGCGCGGGATCGAATTCCTGCCGGTCGCCCGAGCTGATCCACAGTTTCCCGTCGCCGAATGCGATGCGGTGGCCATAGTGGCCGCGGCCGGATTTCTTCGCGACCTGTCGCCAGATCACTTCGACACCGGAGAGCGAGCCGCCGCCCTTGTCGTCGAACGACAACTTGCCGCGCGCAACGGCCGCGCCGCGCGTGTCGTCTGCGCCGGCTTCGGCATAACTCAGGTACACGAGCCCGTTTTCGGCGAAGCCAGGGTGCACGACGACGTCGCCGAAGCCGCCTTGCCCGCCGTAGTCGACCGCCGGAACGCCGGTGATGTTGCCGGACGGCTTGCCTTCGGCCGAGACGAGCTTCAGCGCGCCCTTCTTTTCCGTGACGAGCAGGCGACCGTCAGGCAGGAAGCTCATCGCCCAGGGCTCGTCGAACTTCGCGAGCTCGGTGACGACGAACGGCGCGTCGACGGGCGCTTCGGCAGCGCAGGCGACGAGTGGCAGCGCGAGCACGAACGCGCCGGCCGTGGCGAGCAGGGTACGGGTCATGTCGCGGCTCCCGGTTGTCGCGCGCCGGCCATCGCGAAGACGACGCGGCGCGCGGGTTTCATGCACGCGTCACTTCGCGCGGGTGTAGACGATTTCCATCGTCTTGGCTTCGGCTGCGGTGCCGCGCGTCTCGTACCAGCTCATCGTGTGCTCGTCGTTCGAGGCGATCCTCACGAGCTGGCGCACCTTGGTGATCTGGCCGGGGAATGCCGGATCGGCCATCTCGCCGTGGAACGTGTAGGTCTTCGTCGCGGCGTCGAAGTCGCCGTACGCGGTGTAGAGCGCGGTCGACATGCTGTCGTACCACGCCACGAAATGCTTCTTGCGCGCATTGTCGTAGCCCGTCAGCGCGGTGCCTTCGAACTTCTCGCCGTTCCATTCGCCGTTGAACGTCGAGCGGACGTAGCGACCGCCGTAGACGGCCTCGCTGACCTCGGTGCCCTTGCCCTGCTGCGGCGGCGCGTCGGGCGACATCCACATCGTGGTCGCGGCATTCCAGCTGCCGACGAGCGCTGCGAGCTGCTCGTGCTCGGCGGCGGGTTTCCCGGCTGTCATCCACGCGTCCATGATGCGTTGCTCTTCGGCCGACATCTTCGGCGGCTCCGCGGCGTCGGGCTTGGTTTCCTGCGCCGCGAGCGGTGCGGCGAACGCGAATGCGAGTGCTATTGCGAACTGGCGGAACGTATTCATCGTGCGGCTCCTCGTGGCGAGTGGGATTTCCCTGCCGTCGAACGTGTCCGGACGCCCGGCGCGCACGCTAGCACTCCGCCCGGGGCGGCGCACGCCGGGGCGATTTGCGCCGCGACCCGCGTCTCCTCCCCCGGGAGCGGGCCTGGGCAGGCGGGCGCTGCCGTTTCGGCGCGATTCACGGCGCAGGCGCGACGCTAGCCGCCGGCAATCCCAGCGAGACATCCCGGATGAAGCTTCAATCGAGCTCACGTAACACCCTGGTTCGCTGCGCACTCGCGTCCGCGCTGCTCGGCGCAGGTGCAGCGCACGCCGCGACCGACTGGTCGCAGGCGAACGACCCGGCCGCCGCGACGCAAGGCAAGCTCGCGCAGTTGCGCGCTCAGGTGCTGCTCGAGCGTGCGCATTTTTCCCCGGGGCAGATCGACGGTGAGGCCGGGTCGAACGTGAAGCGCGCATTGACCGCGTACCAGACGCGCCACGGTCTGCCGGTGACCGGCAAGCTCGATGCGGCGACCTGGGAGAAGCTCAACGCCGATACGGCGCCTGTGCTCGCCGAATACACGCTGGTCGAAGCGGACGTCGCGGGCCCGTTCGTCGAGATCCCCAAGGACATGATGGAGAAGGCCGCGCTCGAGCAGATGGGTTATGAAACCGTGCTCGAAGCGCTCGGCGAGAAGTTCCACTCGAGCCCGGCGCTGCTGAAGGCACTGAACCCCGGCAAGGACTTCTCGCTCGCCGGCGAGACGCTGCTGGTGCCGCAGGTCGAGGCCGAGCCGCTGGCCCCCGCCGCGCGCGTCGTCGTCGACAAATCCGACTCGACCGTGTCGCTGCAGGATGACGCGGGCACGACGTATGCGATGTTTCCCGCGACGACCGGCAGCGAGCACGATCCGCTACCGCTCGGCGAATGGAAGATCCAGGGCGTCGCGAACGCCCCGGTGTTCAACTACAACCCCGAGCTGTTCTGGGACGCCGACCCGACGCACGCGAAAGCGACGATCAAGGCCGGCCCGAACAATCCGGTCGGCGTCGCGTGGGTCGATCTTTCGAAGGAGCATTACGGCATCCACGGCACGCCGGAGCCGCGCACGATCGCGAAGACGCAGTCGCACGGCTGCATCCGCTTGACGAACTGGAGCGTCGCCGCGCTCGCGAAGGCGGTGAAGCCGGGAACGCCGGCGCTGTTGCAGGAGTAACGTCGTGAGCCGCCTCGTCGTCTTCGCGCTCGGCGTGATATTCGGTGCGGCGGCGCTGTATTGGCTCGCGCCGCGTATCGCCTCGGATGCCGAGCCTGCGCCCGCCGTGACGGTTCCGGTCGCGTCCTCGCCACCGGCACCGGTGTCGTTGCCGGTGCCGACCGAGCCGCCGTTCCAGGAACCGATACCGCCGCCCACGGACGCGCCGCCGACAGCAGCGAGTGCGCCGGAGGTTGCGGATGTTGCAACGACGCTGCCGTCGCCGATCGCCGCGGATGGCGCGACTTCGTCCGTCGCGCCCGATCCGGTCGGCCCGCTCGCGCCGCCGCTCGTCGACCTGCCGCCGGCGGCAGCACCGGCACCCACGAGCGAATCGCAATCGAGCGCGCCGCAGAGCAGTGCGGAGGCGACGGTTTCCTCCCAAGCTGCGCCGCCCGCGACTCCTGCCTCTGCTGCGCCCGACGCGAAGGCGCTGACGGAGCCGCTCGCCGACGTGACGGGCATTCCGGCGAAGCTGCTGATCCCGGTCGAAGGTGCGAAGGCCGAGACCCTGATCGACACGTTCACCCAGGCGCGCGGCGGCGGCTCGCGCCCGCACGACGCGATCGACATCATGGCGCCGAGCGGCACGCCGGTCCGGGCCGTCGACGATGGCAAGATCGTCAAGCTGTTCCTGAGCGACGCCGGCGGGATCACGGCGTACCAGTTCGATCCGACCGAGAAGTTCGCGTACTACTACGCGCACCTCGAGCGCTACGCCGACCGGCTCGCGGAAGGGCAGGTCGTCAAGCGCGGCGACGTGATCGGCTACGTCGGCTACACCGGCAACGCAAACCCCGCCGCACCGCACCTGCATTTCGCGATCGTCGTGCTCGGTCCGGAAAAGCGCTGGTGGGAGGGGACGCCGATCAACCCGTATCCGGTGCTGATCGGCGCGACCGGATCCGCGAGCGCCGTCGCGAGCGATTGAGGCGCGCTACTCGCAGTATGTGTCGCTGTCGCAGAACGATTGCGGCGGGTTGCGGTGCATCCTCAGCACGCCGCGGTTGAGCGTGCGACCGCCGCTCGGCGTCGCGAGGGTCCTGCCGAATCCGTCGATCGTGTCGTCGTGCAGCGTCAGCGCGTATTGCCGCGCGGTCGCCGGAACGACGCTTCCGATCGCGAGCAGCCGGGCCGTCTGGCTCAACACTGCGCGGCCGTCGGGATCGACCCAGAGCCCGACCTCGTGGCCGCTTCGCCAATGGTCGAAATCGCCGCAGCTTTCCGTGCAGCGGATCGCGTAAGTCCGCGCGCCCGACTGCGGGCGCAGCGTCGTGGTCCCGTCGACCGGAAATGCAGGAGCGATGGGTTCCGGGCTGACCTCGACCTGCGCGGTCAGCGACTCGACCTGCGCGAACGGTTCGCCGACCGGCTGCGGCGCACCCGGGCCGAACTCGAGCTGGTCGCGCAGCGTCAGGAGCCACCGGCCACGCGGGACGTCGGCCGTCGCGCGATCGGGTCGCAGCGGAACCATCCGATAGGTCGCGCCGGCGACTTCGAGCGTCACGGCGCTTTGCGAAAAGAACAGAAGCCGCGCGTTGCCGAGCTCGGTCGCGATACGTGTCGTCGGCGCCCGCCACGCACCGCCGAGCTGCTGGCCGGCTCTGGACTGGTACAGCGGCGAGATGACGCCCGGGATTCCGCCGAGGATCGCCACGGGCTGGAGGCGGATCGGACCGCCGAGCGAGTAGAACACGGGGTCGGCGCCGCCGTCGCCGCGCGCGGCATACGTCATCAACGTCATGAACGTCTCGCCGTTGCGGCCTGCGTCGATCCACAGGCCGGTGCCCGGCTGCGCGGGGTCGTAATACGCGCCCGACAGCCCGCGCGTGATTTCGGCGAACCGGTCGCCCTCGGACGCGAACGACGACGAAGGATCGTCCGCCGACGCCTGTGTCGAGCGGCAGAGCACGTCGCCGTCGCACGGCGCGACGATCGGCGAGCGGTAGAACGCGACGCGCGGCGCGCCGAGCGTCGTCGCGATCGAATGCATCGCCCACGGATCGGTCTTGATCGAGTGCGTCGACGTGTCGGGGGCGCGAACGAGCCCCGCTTCCGTTTCGACCCATCGGCCGAACGCGGCACTTTCGAACTGGCTCGTATGCGGCCGCGCGAATGCGAGCACGCGCGCGCCGGCGCCGGCGGCGAGACGCCACGATTCGAAATCGCCGCAGCTCGCGACGCACTGGGCCTGGTAGACGATCGCGTCGGCCGTCGGGAAGCCGTAGTCACCCGGTACGGGCGGCGGCACGAAGCGCAACCCGTCGGCGCGGCCGAGCCGCACGACCGCCTGGATCTCGTTGCGCTCGGCGAACGTGCCGCTGTCGCCATTGCCGACCGGCGGGCGATAGACGAAATCGTCGAGCGAGAGCCACCACGTGCCGTCGAACAACTCGGGCTCCGCGCGGCCGATCGGCACGGCCTGCATCTGGAACCGCGAGCCTGCGAACGTCACGCGACCGGTGCGATGCCCGAGGTCGGCCCGGAAATCCCCGGGCATCGGCGCGCTGCGCGGCGCGCGCGGCGGGCAACCGGGACACTGCCCGTCGATCGATTCAAAGAGCGGGCCCTGCAAACCGCGCACGCCCGTGAACGATTCCGCGAGCGATCCGGTGAACCCGAGCGTATCGGCGAACGTCGCGAACGTCGGACGGCCGTCGGGCGCGTAATACATCAGCGCGCCGAACGTGGTGCCGTCGGGGCCGCTGTCGAGCCAGAGCCCGATGCCGCGCTGGGTCGGATCGAAATACGCGCCGTCGTACGGTGCCGGCAGGTCGAACGGCAGGCGCTGAGCGGTTGCAGCGTGTGCGGCGAGCAGGAGTGCGATGGTGGCAAGCCCGCGAAGCGCGCGGCGAGTGCGATGCAGAGTTGAAGCGGCCCACGACATGATCGAACCCTCGGTGTCCAACGAGGACGCCATTCGCGCCGCCAGCCCCCAGTCACGACGACGCAGCTTCAGAACGCGGCGGTTCCGCCGCGCTTCGGTCAGGGCGCCGAGATCGCCGTCTTGAGCCGCCTCGTCGTCTTCGCGCCCGGCGTGATATTCGGGGTCGCGCTACTCGCAGTACGTGTCGCTGTCGCAGAACGCCTGCGGCGGATTGCGGTGCATCCTCAGCACGCCGCGGTTGATCGTGCGACCGCCGCTCGGTGTCGCCAGACGCCCGCCGAGTCCGTCGATCGTGTCGTCGTGCAGTGTCAGCGCGTATTGCCGCGCAGTCGCCGGAACGAAAGTTCCGACCGAGAGCTGATATGCGGTCTGGCTGAGCACCGCGCGGCCGTCGCGGTCGACCCAGAGCCCGACCCCGTGGCCGCCGCGCCACTGGTCGAAATCACCGCAGCTTTCGCTGCAACGCACCGCATACGTCTGCGCGCCCGCCTGCGGACGCAGCGTCGCCGTGCCGTCGACCTCGAACGCAGGCGCGATCGGCTCGGCGACGACCTCGACCTGCGCCGTGAGGGATTCGATTCGCGCGAACGGCTCGCCGTCGGGCCGCGTCGCACCGGGGTCGTACTCGAGCTGGTCGCGCAGCGTCAGGAGCCATCGGCCGCGCGGCACGTCGGCGGTCGCGCGATCGGGTCGCAGCGCGATCATCTGGTACGCGCCGCCGGCTACTTCGAGCCGGACCGCATTCCGTGAGAGCAGCACGACCTTCGCATCGCCGAGCTCGATTGCGATCCGCGTCGTCGGCGCGCGCCACGCACCCCCGATGCGCTGGCCGTCGCGCGACTCGTAGAGTGGTGAGCCGACGGCCGGAATGCCGAAGATTCCCGCCGTCTGCAACCGGATCGGTCCGCCGAGCGTGTAGAACACCGGATCGGCGCCGCCGTCGCCGCGTGCGGCGTACGTCATCAGCGTCATGAACGTCTCGCCGTTGCGGCCCACGTCGATCCACAGGCCCGTTCCCGACTGCGCGGGGTCGTAGTACGCGCCCGACAGCCCGCGCGCGATTCCCGCGAAGCGTTCACCCTCGGATGCGAACGACGACGAAGGATCGCCCGCCGAAGCCTGCGTCGAACGGCACAGCGTGTCGCCGTCGCACGGCGCGACGATCGGCGAGCGGTACAGCGCCAGGCGCGGGGGTTGCTGCGTGGTCAGGACGGCGTGCATGACCCAGGGATCGAGCTTGAGGTTGTGCAGTAGCGTGGCCGCGGCGGGCACGAAGCCGTCGGGCCCGTCGACCCAGCGCCCGAAGGTCGCGTTCCTGAACTGGTTGACCGCGCCGCTGCCGAACGCGAGCACGCGTGCGGTTTCGCCCGCTGCCCGACGCCAGGCGTCGAAGTCGCCGCAGCTCGCGATGCATGTGACCTC
>DATLNY010000165.1:0-2332 GCA_035536495.1 Candidatus Saccharimonadia bacterium
GGGATTTCCGCGAGCATGGCCGCAAGGCGCTCGCGTGCGAGCGGCTCGTCGTCGGCGATCAGGATGCGCATGGCGGTCCTACCCTATCTCAGGCCTGCGGCAAGGTCACGACGCAACGGTAGAAGTCGGGGCCCGATTCGACGTCGAGCCGGGCACGGTCGCCGAAGTGGTAGCGCAGACGCTCGCGCACGCTGTCATGGCCGATGTTGTGCCCGTGCGGCCGCGGGCCCGGATGCGGGTTGCGCGGGTTGCGCAGCTCGATGCGCACCACGCCCGGCTCCCGCCGTGCGCCGAACGACAGCGTGCCGCCGGCCGCGAGCGGCTGGATGCCATGCAGCACCGCGTTCTCGGCGAGCGGCTGCAGCAGCAGCGCCGGGATCGGCAGCTCGCGTGGCACGTCGTCGTCGATGCGCCAGTCGAGCGCGAGCCGCGACCCGAGGCGCAGCTGCTCGATCGCGAGGTAGCGCTGCACGAGGTCGAGCTCGCGGCCGAGGTCGGACAGCTCGTCGCCTGCGGCGAGCGCGGCGCGGAACAGCTCGGACAGGTCCTCGACCGCGCGCTCGGCGTCGGCCGGGCGGCGCGAGACGAGGCTCGCGATCGTGTTCATGCTGTTGAAGAGGAAATGCGGCCGGATTCGCGCCTGCAGCGCCTTGACCTGCGCGCGGGCCTGCGCGCGGATCTCGCGCTGCCACTGCGCCTGCACGTAGAAGTAGCGCAGCGCGCCGGTCGTCACGAGCGCACCGACGAGCAGCACCGACAGCGCGATGTGCTGCGGCGTACCGAGCTCGCGCGTCAGGTCGAACGCGAGCGCGCGGTCGATCGTGACGGCGAGCAGCGTCCCGAGCAGCAGGATGCCGAGCACGATCGCGTACGCGCCCGCAACGCCGGTTGCGACCGGCAGGCGCGCGAGCCGGCCGCGCGCGACGCACAGCGACACGAGTGCGCACAGCGCGAGCCACTGCACGAACAGCGTGCCCGTCGCGAGCCGTCCGAGCGTCGGCCAGTCCGGGCCCGGCGCGTAGAGCACGACGAGCAGCACGAGCTCGGCGAGGGCGAGCACCGCGAGCGCCGTGCGTGGGCTGCAGAAATCCGGCAGCCACGCCGCCGGGTCGGCGGGCGCCGCGCGCGCCGCCGGAGATTCACGCATCGCGTGCGTCGAAGCGCTGCGTCAGCCAGCGCGCGAGATCGACGATCTCGTCGGCGCAGACCGAATGCGGCATCCGGTAGCTGTGCCACTCGACCGCATAGCCGCGCGCGACGAGGAAATCACGGCTCATGACGCCGAGCGCCTCGGGCACGACCGGGTCGGCGCTGCCGTGCCCCATGAAGATCGGCAGGCCGCGGTTCGCCGCGCTGAACTCGGCATCGCCGCGCTCCGCGAGCGGCAGGTAGGTCGAAAGCGCGACGATGCCGCCGAGCCGCCGCGGATGCCGCACGCCGCACGCGAGCACGATCGCACCACCCTGGGAGAAGCCCGCGAGGATGACGCGCTCGCTCGCGATGCCGCGCTGCACCTCGCGTTCGATCAGCGCCTCGATCTCGAGCACCGACTCGCGCACGCCGGCTTCGTCCTGGCGCGCCGCGATCTCGGTACCGAGGATGTCGTACCACGCGCGCATGCGCATGCCGCGGTTGATCGTGACGGCGCGAACCGGCGCGTGCGGGAACACGAAGCGGATCGCCGGCCATGCGCGCGCGACGAGCTCGGGCACGAGCGGCTCGAAATCGCGGCCGTCCGCGCCGAGCCCGTGCAGCCAGATCACCGCCCATTCGGGGTCGGGGCGCGTCTCGTGTTCGATCGTCTCGAGCATGCGCGCGTCAGGACTGCAGCAGCATCGCGCGCACGATGAAGAACAGCGAGCCGAACAGCAGCACGCCCGTGACGGCGCCCGCGAGGCCGAACGGGATGCTGCGGTTGCGTGCCGCGCCGTAGGCGACCGCGTACCACGCGCGCGCGACGAGCCAGATGAAACCGAGGATGCCCGCCCACAGCGGATTGACGTAATGCCCGAACAGCCACAACGACGGCAGGAACATCAGCGCCCCCTCGAGCGTGTTCATCTGCACGCGGAACGCGCGCTCGAACTCGGGCGGGCCGCTCGTCGCGGGCGCCTTGACGCCGTAGCGATCGCGCGCACGTCCGACGTTCCAGCTCAGCACCGCGAGCAGTACCACGGTCAGCGCGGCGACGAGCGCGGGCAGGTGCAGGACCATCAGTCGTCCTCCCAGCGGACTTCGCCGTCCTGCGCCGGCCCGAGCGCGGACTCGAGCAGCGTCACGAGGTTCGCCGGCGCGCCGGCCTCGACCAGCATCTCGATCGTGTCGGCGTCGA
>DATLNY010000166.1:0-3266 GCA_035536495.1 Candidatus Saccharimonadia bacterium
GCTTGCGCGAAGCGCGGGCGGGCCATCCATGGCCCGCTTCGCACCGCGCGCGTTTCGCGAAAACGTGTCTGCGAAGGTTAACGCGGATGGAGCCACTCGCTGTCGCCGTCGGCGTAGCGTTCCTTTTTCCAGATCGGGCCGCGGCGCTTGACCTCGTCGATGACGTAGCGGACCGCGTCGAATGCGGCGCCCCGATGGGCTGCGCTCGCGCCGACGAAGACCGCGACGTCGCCGACCGCGAGCTCGCCGACGCGGTGCACGCAGACGAGCGCCGCGACCTCGTGGCGCGAGCGCGCCTCGGCGATGATTCGGTTGCCCTCGCTCGACGCGAGCACCGCGTAGGCCTGGTACGCGAGCCCGCGTACGGCCCGGCCGTCGCTGTGGTCGCGCACGACGCCCTCGAACACGACGACGCCGCCCGCGCCGTCGTGCGCTAGTCGCGCCCGCAGCGCGCTGGCGTCGATCGCGCCGTCGACGAGCGCGAATCCGCTCATCCGCCCGATACCGGCGGGATGAACGCGATCTCGTCGCCGTCGCGCAGAGCATGGTCCCAGCTTGCCAGCGTGCCGTTGACCGCGACGCGCAACTGCGTGCGCGCGAACGCGAAGTCGTGGCGCGCGCGCAGCGCGTCGTACGCGTCCGAGACGCTTCCATCGGCCGGCAGCGTCTCGGCGTCCATACCAGCACGATCGCGCAGGCTCGCGAAATAAAGGACCGTCACGCTCATCGGCTCGCCCGGTAGTCCTTCCTGCCGCCGGTCTTCTCGATCAGCCGCGTGCTGCGGATCACGATGCCGTGCGACAGCGCCTTCGTCATGTCGTAGACCGTCAACGCCGCGACGCTCGCACCGGTCAGCGCCTCCATCTCGACGCCGGTCCGCCCCGTCACCGATACCTCGCACTCGATCCGCAGCTGCCGCGCGTCGCGCATCTCGATCCGGACCTGGCAGTCCTCGAGCGCGAGCGGGTGGCAAAAAGGAATCAGCTCGTGGGTGCGCTTCGCCGCCATCACGCCGGCGATGATCGCGGTTTCGACGACGGGACCCTTGTTCGTGCGCAAGCCGCCGCTCGAGAGCAATTTCGCGGCTGCCTCCGGGAATTCGACGATCGCCTCGGCGATCGCCGTGCGCCGGGTCGGCGGCTTCGCGGACACGTCGACCATCCGCGGCCGGTTCGCCGCGTCGACGTGCGTCAGCTTCTTCGGTCGCGTCGCCACGGCTCAGCCCCCTATCGTGTACATCTCGATGCGCTTGCGCGGCGCCGGTGGATCGAGCCCCGCGCGGATCTCGCTGTAGCGATCGACGCGCGCGCTCCAGGCCGACGCGATCGCCGCTTCGAGCTCGGCGTCGCTCGCGCCACCGCGCAGCGGCGTGCGCAGGTCGAGCCCGTCGGTCGCGAAAAGGCAGGTGTAGAGCCGGCCGTCGGCCGACACGCGCGCGCGGCTGCAATCGCCGCAGAACGGCGCGCTGATCGAGCTCACGAAGCCGATCTCGCCCGCGCCGTCGACGTACGCGTAGCGCGACGCGACCTCGCCGCGGTACGCGCGCGCGCGCGGCTCGAGCGGCCAGACCGCGCCGATGCGCTCGATCAGCTCGGCGCTCGTCACGACGTCCTCGCGCCGCCAGTCGTTGCAGGTCCCGACGTCCATGTACTCGATGAAGCGCACGACGTGCCCGCTGCCGCGGAAATGCGCGAGGATCTCGAGCGGTGCATGCTCGTTGCGCCCGCGCACGACGACCGTGTTGATCTTGATCGAGCGGACGCCGGCCGCCGCGGCCGCGTCGATGCCCGCGAGGACGTCCTCGACGCGCCCGCGACCACCGCTCATCAGCGAGAACGTCGGTGCATCGAGCGCGTCGAGGCTGACCGTGACGCGCGCGAGCCCCGCCTCGACGAGCGCGCCGATCGTCTGCGACAGCAGCGTGCCGTTGGTCGTCAGCGCGAGGTCGTCGGCGCCTTCGATCGCAGCGAGCCGCGCGACGATGTCGGGCAGGTCCGCGCGCAACAGCGGCTCGCCGCCGGTCAGGCGCAGCTTGCGCACGCCGAGCCGCACGAAGATCCGCGCGAGCCGCTCGATCTCTCCGGCAGTAAGCCGCTCGCGCGACGCGAGGAACGCGTGATCGCGCGGATACCGCGACTCGGGCATGCAGTATGGGCAGCGGTAGTTGCACCGGTCGATGACCGAGATCCTGAGGTCGCGCAACGGGCGGGCGAGCCGGTCCTGCGGCATCGGCCGACCCGGATCGATCGGCCTACCCATGGGTTGCGGCCGGCGACGCGAGCGCGATGCGCTCGCCGGGTTCGGCGACACGGTAGCCGCGCGCACGCATCGCCGATGCATCGGCCGCGGACCCGTAGTGATAGAGGACGAGCTGTCCGCGCAATGCCGCAGGATATTCGCGCTCCACGTCGTCGAGGCCCGTGTGCGACGGGTTGCCGACGAGGGCGCAGTCGTGGGCGACGAGCGTCCCTGGCACTGCATGTTCGGCGAGCCACTCGGGCACCGGCCGCGTGTCGCCGGTCCAGGCGAAGCTGCCGCGCAGGGAAAGGCCGAACGACGTCATCGGGGCATGGTGGCGGGTCGGGAACACGTCGAACCACAGGCCTTCGTGCCAGAACCCGCGGGTGCACGGTACGAGCCGGAAACCGTCCCAGAAGTTCGCGCCACCCTCGGCGAGGACTTCCGGGTAGCCCGCGACGCGCTCCTGCAGCAGGGTCACGAGCGCGGCGTGCGCGTAGAGCCGGATCGTGCCGCGCCGTTGCGCGTCGAACCAGGTGCCGTAGAAAAGCCGCTCCATGCCCGCGACGTGGTCGAAGTGCGTATGCGTCACGAACAGCGCCCGCGGCATCTCACCGTAGCGGGCGAGGTACGCGGTCAGTGCTTCCTGCCCGCAGTCGATCATCAGCAGCGGCTTGCCGTCGCGCTCGAGCACGGCGCTCGAGGCGCCGAGCTCGACGGCCTGCGCCCCGCCGACACCGAGGAACACGAGTGCGTAGCTCATCGCCGCGCGCCGGCGAAGCCGTCGCGCAGCGGCGCGAGCGCATCGCGCTCGGGCTCTGCGAGCGCCGCGCGCAGGCCGACCTTGCGCAGCGAGCGCTCGAGGCGTGCGAGATTCGCGCGCCGCCAGCGCTCGCGCGGCGGCGCGAGCCAGCCGCGGTCGAAGTCGAGCAGCCAGAACGCGCCGGCCTCGTCCCGCAGCACGTTGTGCGCATTGAGGTCCGCGTGCCAGACGCCCGCGTCGTGGAACCGCCGGATCGTGTCGCCGA
>DATLNY010000167.1:0-3191 GCA_035536495.1 Candidatus Saccharimonadia bacterium
AGCGCGAACAGGTCCGGCAGGCGCAGGCCGCACCACGGCGCGCGCAACACGGCGAGCCAGGCGGTGCGATCGGCGGGTTGCGTCAGCGCATGCGTCAGAGCGAGGAGGTCGACGACCACCTGCCGATCCGACAGGCGATCGAGCTCGACCGCCGCGTACGGGACCCCCGCACGGCGCAACTCGGGCAGCACCTCCACCAGGTGATTGCGCGCCCGCACCAGCACCGCGATCGAGGCTTCGCCGCCCTGCTCCGCCTCGCGGATGCGCTGGACCGTTTTCACGGCCTCGGCGCGCGATGTCGGGCACAGGTCGACCGTGGCTCCCAAGGTGACAATCGGATCGCGCGCCGCGACCGACGGCTCGAACGCGACCGCGCCGAGCACCGCGTCGCTCGTCCTCCCGAGCACCGACGCGAACACGTCGTTCGTCCAGTCGACCAGCCGCGCCTGCGAGCGGAAGTTCCGGCGCAGGCGAAGCACGTCGACCGGAACAGCGCCAATGAGGCGGCTGCGCTCCGCGTCGATGAAGAAGCGGACGTCCGCCTCGCGGAACCGGTAGATCGACTGCATCGGGTCGCCCACGGCGAACAGCGTCCGCCCGTCGTCCGGCTGCCAGCCTGCCGTCAGCCGGCGCAGCATCTCGAGCTGGACCAGCGAGGTGTCCTGGAACTCGTCCACCAGCAGGTGCTGCACGCGGGCGTCGAGCCGCAGCAGCAGGTCCGACGGGGCGTCCTCGTCGCCCAGTGCACGGACTGCGGCGAGGTTGGCCTCGAGGAAATCGAGCTTCCCGTGCTCGGCGAAGACGATTCGCAGCTGCGCGGCCGCGCGCTTGAGCACGTCGAGCAGCGCCTCGACGATGCGCCACGACGCGTCGCCGACGATGGGATCGGGCAGCTGGCTCGCACCGGCAAGCGCCTCGGCGAGCCCCGGCGTCGCATTCAGCGTCTGGCACAGCGACAGCATCGCGGCCTTGCGGGCGCGCCGCTCGTCTCCCCCCGGTGCATTGCCGATCGCGGCGAACCCTGCGCTTTCACCGACCTCGCGACGGAAGTGCTTGCATGACTTGACCATCAGGAAGCGCGCGAGCGCACGCCATTGCGGCAGCGCCTCGACCGTCGCGTCGGGGAGCCCCCCGCGACATGCGTGGACCGCGGCGGCGAGGCCGTCGGGATCCCGTTGCGCGAGCAGCTCCGCCGCATCGCTCGCCCGCGCGCAGATGTCCGCGCCCACCCCCTCCGGAAATGCAGCGCGGGTCGTGCGGAGGACGTCGACGATCTCGTCGCGCAGCGCCTGCTCGAGCTCGCGGCGCAGCGCCTCGCGCGTCGACCCGCCGACCTGGCGCAGCCATTGGTCGCGACGCTGCAGGAGCTCGGCGACGAGGTTCGCGAGCCGCGGCGCGTTGTTGTCGACGTGAAGCAGCAGCGTGCGAAGGCTCGCGTCGTCCGCTGCGGCGGTTGCGATCACGCGCTGCGCGGCCTCGCGGTGCAGCGTCGTCGCGTCGTCCAGATACTCGGCGCGCGGTCCCAGCCCCGCCGCCAGCGGCGCGCGTCGCGCGAGCTCCGTGGCCAGCGCATCGAACGTCGCCATCGACATCCGTGACGCGTGCTCGGCGAGCGCCCACCCGCGACGCGCGTCCTGATCGATCGCGGCGCGCGCGAGCTCGTAGGTCGTCCGTTCGTGCGGCTCTTCCGGCGCGCGAGCCGCCTTCGCGCTGCGAAGCGCCTGCGCGACGCGCTCGCGCATCTCTCCGGCGGCCTTGCGCGTGAACGTCAGCGCGACGATCTGCTCCGGCGAGTCGACGCGCGCGAGCAGCGCGAGGTAGCGCTGGATCAAAAGCTCGGTCTTGCCCGATCCGGCCGGCGCCTGCACGAGGAACGAGCGCTGCACGTCGAGGGCCTGCGCGCGGGCAGCCTCGTCTTCGATCCGCAGGCGCGAAGGCTCGTCGCTATGCATCGTCGCCTGCCTCGAAACGCGCCTCGTCGTCGTCGACCGGCATCGCGCCGATCCGGCAAAGCGCCTGCAGATGGCACGTCCTGCAGACCGCCCGGTCGCGGGGCGCCACGCTCGCCTCTCCGGCGGCGATCGCCGCGGCGAGCGAGGCCACGCGGCTGTCCAGTGCATGCATCGCCGCGTCCCAGCCACGCACGGGTGCCCCGTCGCCCTTGAGCTGCGCCGGCGTCGTCACGCCGGGCCACGACGCCTCGTCCTCGGCAAGCCCGACCGCACCGACCTCACCGCGACGCAGCCTGCCGTAGACGAGCGCGCCGACCGGTGGCCCCGCCTCGCGCTGTGCATGCGCGCGAGCGTAGACCGCGAGCTGGATTCCCTGCGGACGCTCGTCGAACCACTTCGCCGCCGCGGGCGCCTGACCGCTCTTGTAGTCGATGATCGCGACGCCACCCGTCGCGAGCGCGTCGATACGATCCAGGCGGACGTCGAGGGTGAAGCCGGCGATCGCGAGCGTCGACTGCGTCTCCGTCTCGACAACGGTGAACGGTGCACGCTCGCGCTCGATCGCAAGCCACGCACGCAAGGCCTGCTGCAGGCACGCCGCCTCGGTCTTCGCGACCGGCGCCGGGATCGCGTTCCAGTGCACCGCGTCGAGGCTGGTGCGCGACCTTTCGATCGCCTCGGCGATGCACCGGTCGAGCGCATCCTCCGAAAGCGCGAGCAGCGCAGCCTGGTCGCGCACCTCGTTCCAGAACGCGGCGAGCGCCGCGTGAACGAGCATGCCGCGCTCCCGCGGCCCGATGCCGAGCGTCGTCGCCGGCCATTCCTCGGCTCGCAACCGGTGGCGGGCCACTGCGCGAAACGCGCAGCCGCTCTGCGTCTCGATGAGGCCCGCGCCGCCGGAGACCCTCGAGCCTGCGGGGACGGCGGGTGCCAGGCGGTCCTCGACCCGCTCGAGCGGCACGTGCTCGAGGAACAGCCGTTCGGCCGCCAGCGGCGCGCACGCGACGCCGATTCGCGGAAGCCCGGCGACGAGCGGAGACGCCGCGCGCACGTGCTCGTCGAGACGTGACGCGAACGAGAAGACCACGTCCGGCGCGGCATGCGAGAGCTGCGCCGTCAGCCGTTGCGCGAACTCGAGCTCGCGAGCCGCGCTCGATCGCGGGACGCCGCGCTCGCGCTGCCAGCGCACGGGCAGCAGCGGGTTGGGCGCGGGCGCGCCGGGCCACGTCTCCGCGGTCA
>DATLNY010000168.1:0-3927 GCA_035536495.1 Candidatus Saccharimonadia bacterium
CGAAGCCTTCGAAAAGGCCAAGGGAATGGGTATCACCGCATAGGCTTCGTCAAAAAAGCTTTCAGTGTCGCGCGCACGCGCGACGATCACTCCCCCTCTCCCCCCGGGAGAGGGCAAGGGGTGAGGGTCCGGGCTTGCGCAGGCTCAAAGGATGCGCACGGACCCGAACCCTCACCCCCGACCCCTCTCCCGAAGGGAGAGGGGAGATGCGACGCACAGCGAGACACGAGTTATGAGCACGATCCGAGTCGACATCGTCAGCGCCGAAGCCGAAATCTTCCACGGCCAGGCCGAAATGGTCATCGCCACCGGCGAGATGGGCGAGCTCGGCATCGCCCCGCGCCATGCGCCGCTCATCACGCGGTTGAAGCCCGGCCAGGTCCGCGTGATCCAGCCCGGCGGCGAAGAGCAGTTCTTCTACGTCTCGGGCGGCATCCTCGAGGTGCAGCCGCAGGTCGTCACGATCCTCGCCGACACCGCGGTACGCGCGAAGGACCTCGACGAGGCATCCGCGAAGAAGGCGAAGGAAGAAGCCGAACGCGCGCTCGCCAACCGCGGCGACGCGATGGAAGTCGCCGAGGCGCAGGCCAAGCTCGCCGAGGCGATGGCGCAGCTGCAGGCTCTCGAGCGGCTGCGCCGCAACCTCAAGCACTGACGCGGCACTGACGCGGCACCGACGAACGCGACGAGGGGACCGCGCGCCTGGTCGGTGATCGGCGCCGGGCTCGCGGGTGTTCGCGTCGGGCGCGAGTTCGGGCGGCTCAGCGCTTGCGGATCGGGAGCTTCGGCGTGGTCTGCGCGCGCAGCGCCTTGCGCACCGTCGCGAGCTCGCGCTGCTTCTCGGCCGACAACGTCGGGAATTCCGGCTTCAGCGACTCGAGCGCATCGCGGATCGCCTCGGCGACGACGAGCCGCGAGTACCACTTGCGGTCCGCCGGCACGACGTACCACGGTGCGTGCGGCGCCGCGGTGTTGCGGATCGCGTCCTCGTACGCATGCTGGTAATCGTCGAACAGCTTGCCCTTGGCGATGTCGTCGACCGAGAACTTCCAGTTCTTCGCGGGCTCCTCGAGCCGTTCGAGGAAGCGCTTGCGTTGCTCCTCCCGCGACACGTGCAGGAAGAACTTCACGATCGCGGTGCCGTTGCGCGCGAGGTGCCGCTCGAATGCGTTGATGCTCTCGAAACGCTCGCGCCAGAGGTTCTTCGTCACGAGCGCCGGCGGGAGCTTCTGCCCGGCAAGGATCTTCGGCTCGACGCGTACGACGAGGACTTCCTCGTAGTACGAGCGGTTGAATACGCCGATGCGACCGCGCTCGGGCAGCGCGAGCGTCGTGCGCCAGAGGAAGTCGTGTTCGAGCTCGCCGGCGCTCGGCGCCTTGAATGCGGTGACGTGCGAGCCCTGCGGGTCGACGCCGCTGAGCACGCGCTTGATCGTCGAGTCCTTGCCGGCAGCGTCGAGCGCCTGGAACACGAGCAGCAGCGACCAGCGGTCCTGCGCGTAGAGCTTCGCCTGGAGGTTTCCGATCGCCTCGGCTTCTTCCTCGAGCCGCGCTTCCGCGGCATCGCGGTCGTCCTTCGTCAGCCCGCCCGAGTCGCCGGGGTCGTGGCGCGCGAGCCGAAAGCCCTTGCCGTCCTCGACGCGATGCCGCGCCGCGACACGTGCCGCCACCGCCTTGCCCTTTTTCCTGCCCTTGGCCATCGGCTCCTCCGTCGTGGGGCCCGCTTACAATCGCGGCATGAACCCGAACCTGCCGTTGCACGTCATCGTACTCGCCGCCGGCGAAGGCAAGCGCATGAAATCGGCGCTGCCGAAGGTGCTGATGCCGCTCGCGGGGCAGCCGATGCTGACCCACGTGCTCGAGCTCGCGCGCGCGCTCGGCGCGGCGAAGATCCACGTCGTGCACGGGCACGGTGGCACGCAGGTGCGCCAGGCGTACGCGCATGATGCCGAGCTCGGCTGGGCCGAGCAGGCGCAGCAGCTCGGGACCGGCCACGCGGTGCTGCAGGCGATGCCGGCGATCCCCGAGGACGCAACCGTGCTCGTGCTGTACGGCGACGTCCCGCTGATCACGCTCGACTCGCTGCGCGAGCTCGTCGCGAGCGACGGCCTCGTCGTGCTCGCCGAAACCCTGCCCGACCCGAAGGGCTACGGGAGGATCGTCACCGACGCGAACGACCGCGTCGCGGCGATCGTCGAGGAGAAGGATGCGAGCACGGCGCAGCGCGCGATCCGCCTCGTCAACACCGGCGTGATCGCCGCACCGGCCGCAGCGCTGCGCGGCTGGCTCGCGCGCATCGGCAACCGCAACGTGCAGGGCGAGTACTACCTTACGGACGTGTTCGCGCTCGCGGCCGCCGACGGCACGCCCGCGGCGATCGCACGCTGCCGCGAGCCCGGTGAGGCCGATGGCGCGAACGATCCGTGGCAGCTCGCGCAGCTCGAGCGCAAGCTGCAGTTGCGCCGGGCGCGCGCCGCTTGCAGCGCCGGCGCGCGCCTCGCCGACCCGGCACGATTCGACCAGCGCGGGACGCTCGCCGTCGGGCGCGACGTCGAGATCGACGTCGACGTCGTGTTCGAAGGCGACGTCGTGCTCGGCGACGGCGTGCGGATCGGCCCGTTCTGCCGCATCCGCGACGCCCGGCTCGGAGCCGGGACGATCGTCCACGCGCATTGCGACATCGACGGCATCGTCGCCGAGGGCCACGCGCTGATCGGCCCGTACGCGCGGCTCCGGCCCGGCACCGTGCTCGCCGACGGCGTGCACGTCGGCAACTTCGTCGAGACGAAGAAGACGCGGATCGGCCGCGGCTCGAAGGCGAACCATCTGAGCTACCTCGGCGACAGCGAGATCGGCGCCGGCGTCAACGTCGGCGCCGGCACGATCACCTGCAACTACGACGGCGCGAACAAGCACGTGACGCGGATCGAGGACGGCGTGTTCATCGGTTCGAACACCGCGCTCGTGGCGCCCGTCACGGTCGGCCGCAACGCGACGATCGGCGCGGGCTCGGTGATCTCGCGCGACGCGCCGGCCGACGAGCTGACGATCGCGCGCGGGCGGCAGACGACGCTGCCGGGATGGAAACGGCCCCAAAAAAAGACGTAGGGCGGGGTGCTTCGCTCCCCTCTCCCTCCGGGAGAGGGGTCGGGGGTGAGGGTCCGGTATCGCCGCACCGCATCCGCACCGGCCGAACCCTCACCCCTACCCCTCTCCCGGAGGGAGAGGGGACGAGACCTGATCGGCGAATTGCCACAGTGTTGCCTGCGCGCGGCTGCGATAATCGCGGCTTCTCCGTTTCGGGATTCCGTCCATGTGCGGCATCGTTGCAGCCGTCGCATCACGCGACGTCGTTCCGACGCTGATCTCGGGGCTCAAGGCACTCGAGTACCGCGGTTACGACTCGGCCGGTATCGCGCTCGTCACCGCGACGGGGCTCAAGCGCGTGCGCACGCAAGGCAAGGTCAGCGCGCTCGAGGCGCTGCATGCGAGCGATCCGATCGCCGCGTTCACCGGCATCGCCCATACGCGCTGGGCGACGCACGGTGCGCCGTCGACCCGCAACGCGCACCCGGTCGTCTCGCGCGACGCCGTCGCCGTCGTCCACAACGGCATCATCGAGAACCACGCCGAGCTGCGCGACGGCGGCTACGACTTCGCGACCGACACCGACACCGAAGTCATCGCGCACCTGGTCGAGCGCGAGCAGGCCGCCGGGCACGCGCTGCTCGCGGCCGTGCAGCGCGTCATCCCGATGCTCCACGGCGCTTACGCGATCGCGGTCGTCTCGCAACGCGAGCCCGGCGTCGTCGTCGGCGCGCGCCGCGGCAGCCCGATGGTGGTGGGGCTCGCCGACGGCGAGCAGTTCATCGCGTCCGACGTCCATGCGCTGATCCCGGTCACGCGCCGCTTCATCTACCTCGCCGA
>DATLNY010000169.1:0-6959 GCA_035536495.1 Candidatus Saccharimonadia bacterium
TGTGCCACTGCCAGTACTGCTCGGGCGTCGCGAACTCCCCGGCGCGATCGCTGTAGTCAGGCGTCGAGGACAGCACGAGCTCGCGCAACGCCGCGCGCGAGCGCTTGAGGTGCACGTAGGGCTCCTCGCGCGCGAACGCGAACTCCCCGAGATGGTTGCCGATGTCGGAGTAGTAGAGACCGGGGTGGACGAACAGCAGCCCGTCGGGGCGCAGCACGCGCCGGATCTCGGCGAGCGCGCGCTCGTAGCCGCCGACGATGTGCTCGAGCGAGCCCCACGAGACGACGACGTCGAAGTGATCGTCCGGAAACGGGATTTCGTTGGCATCCGCCGGCAGGAAGCGCAGGCAGGCGGGGATCGCATCGGCGGGGTAATGCGCGGCGCGCAGGATCTCGGGCAGGCGCTCGTAGCCTCGGAACGGGTCGATCCCGACGAACTCCTGCGGGCGCCAGCGCGCCGCGAGGCCGAGATCGGTGATGCCGTCGCCGCAGCCGACGTCGAGCACGCGGCCGGCGAGCAACGGGCTGTCGCCGAGCATGTAGCTTGCGACGGTTCGCGCGGCGTGGTCGAAGTGCTTGTAGAACCAGTCGTCGGCGCCGCGTCGCCACGACAGCGTATCGAGGGAAACGCTTCCGGGCTCGCCGTCGAGCTGCCACGCGAGCCGCGGCCCCGGTTGCGACTCGCCGCCGCCTTCGATCGTCACGGCGAGTGTCGTCGCGGCAGCCTTGCGGTTGACGCCCGCGTGCGTGTGCCACAGCGCGACGTGGAGCGTGTAGTCGCCGTCGGGGAGCGCGAGCCGCGGCGTCATCACGTGGCAGCGGTAGCGTCCGCGCGGCAGCCACGAGACGTCCCAGCCGTTCGCGCGCAACTGGCCGCGCAGGGCCTGCGCGCCGGTGCCGTCGACGAGCTCGATCGAGACGTCGACATCGAACGCGACCGGCAGCACGACCTCGAGCTCGATCGAGAGCACCGCGGGCGCGTCGGCGCGGCGCACGGCGGAACCGTCGCCGAATGCCACCTCGCCGAGAGTCAGGTCGGACATGGACGAACGCATGAAAGCCGGGGGCGACATCGTAACGTGTCCGCGCGCGGCGTCCCTGCGACAATCCGCCCATGGATCCCCTGCGCTGGCGGCTCGACGGACGATGTGCGCTCGTGACCGGCGCGAGCAAGGGTATCGGCCTTGCCTGCGCGCGGGAGCTCGCGGGCTTCGGCGCCGACATCTACATGGTGTCGCGCGAGGAGGACGCGCTCGAGGCCGCGCGCGCCGAGCTCGAGGAGGAATTCCCGGGGCGGCGCATCGTCGCGCTCGCCGCGGACGTCGCCGAGCAGGAGCAGCGCCTCGAGGTGTTCGACTGGATCGTCGATCTCGGCGGGATGCACGTGCTCGTCAACAACGTCGGGGCCAACGTCCGGAAGAAGACGCTCGAGTACACCGAAGCCGAGTACCGCGGCCTCATCGAGACGAACCTCGTCTCGGCGTTCGAGATGTGTCGACTCGCGCATCCCCTGCTTGCGCGGCATGCGCAGACCGCGATCGTCAATGTCACGTCGGTCTCGGGCTTGACGCACGTGAGGACCGGTTCGCCGTACGGCATGACGAAGGCGGCGCTCGGCCAGCTCACGCGCAACCTCGCGGTCGAGTGGGCCGGCGACGGCATCCGCGTCAACGCGGTCGCGCCGTGGTACATCCGCACCGCGCGCACGGCGACGGTGCTCGCACAGCCCGAATACCTCGAGGAGGTGCTCGATCGCACGCCGATGGGGCGCATCGGCGAGCCCGAGGAGGTCGCGTCCGCGGTCGCGTTCCTCGCACTGCCGGCGTCGTCGTACGTGACCGGCGAATGCATCGCGGTCGACGGCGGCTTCCTGCGTTACGGCTTCTGAGCGCGGCGCGGCCGCGCGCTGCGCAGCCCCTCAACCGCCGCAGTGCGCGGCGAGGTCGGCGCGGACGCGTGCGAGCTCGTCGTCGAGTCGCGCGAGCTCTTCGCGGAACGCCGTGCGGCGACGCGTCGCGATCTCGCCGCGGCGCGCCGCGAGATGCGCGCACTGCTCGCGCCCCGTCATCGGCGCGCAACGGTCTTCGACCCAGGTATACGCGCTGCCGACGGCGCCGGCTTCGCCGACGACGGTCCACAGCGGCACCTGGTAACGGCGCGGCTGCGGATCGGCCGTGACGTACTGCTCCTGGCCGTCGTAGCGCTCGCAGCGGAACAGCGGCGCGGGTGGCGCTCGCGGTGGCCGAGGCTGCGGCACGTCGGTCCGCGCTGCATCCATGCCCGAGTGCGCGGGCAGCGCGGGTTCGGATGGCGCCTCGTACTCGGGGGCCGTCGCGATGATCGGCGTCGGCAGGGCGGTGCCCGGTGCGCACGGCTCGTCCTGGTAGTGCAGCGAGCCGTCGGCGCCGCGGCACTTGTGGATCGCGTCCGCGGCGGTGGCGGCGGGACAGCCGAACACGACCAGGAGCGCCGCGATCGATATCGCGCGACGGGCCCGCACGGCGTGCGTCTCGATCGGTTCGTGCATCGGCAAATTTTACTGCGATCGCCCGATCCGATCGCGCACCATCGCACGCGAGGCGGGCTCGACCACGGGCTCCCGGGGGTTCGGCTCGGCGGGCTTGACGGCGGGTGGGCGGCGCCGTGGGGCACGGAACTTGCGGTAACAGCGCTGATCGGTGCGCTTTCGCGCCAGCCCGGAGGACATCGATGCGCCCGCACATGCTGGTCACCGCACTGCTCGTCGCGTGCCCCGTGCACGCGGGCATGCGCGACGCGGAGGCCGACGTCGCGCACGCGCGCAGCGCGCTGCGTGCCGCCGAGCGCGCCGGCGCGCTGGAGCATGCCTCCCCGCCGCTCGATGCCGCGCGCGCTGCTCGCTCGCGCCGAGGCGGCGCTCGCGCGGCGCGAATGGTCGAGCGCGGAACGCGCCGCGGAGAAAGCGCTCGTCGATGCACGGCTCGCCGCGGCGCGCACGCGCCAGTTGAAGGCCGAGCACGTGACCGCCGAGCTCGAAGTCGCGGTCGAAACGCTGCGGACCGAGGTCGTGCGCTCGACCGGGGACCTGCAGCCATGAGCTCGAGGATCCGCGGCGTGGTGAGCGGGGCCCTCGCGATCGGCGTCGCGCTCGCACTTGCAGGCTGCGCGGCCACGGCGCGGTACTCGCCCGACGTCGTGCGCCTGCAGGACGAGCTCGCGCGCATCGAGGGCGACGACCGGATCGCGCTGCGCGCGGAGCGTGAGCTCGCCGAGGCAGGCGACGCGGTCGAGCGTCTCCGCACGAAAGGCCGGCGCCTCGGCGACGAGGACTTCGACCACGGCGTCTACGTCGCCGAGCGCCTCATCGCGATCGCGGCTGCCGAGGGGCTCGCGCGCGATGCCGAACGGCGTGCGCGGTTCCTCTCGACCGAGCGCGAAGCGCTGCTGATCGACGCGCGCACGCGCGAGGCGCACAACGTCGAGGACGAGCTCGAGGACGACGAGGAATGAAGCTGGACCGCGCGATCGGGCGATCGCGCGGTCCGGGGCTCAGGCGCGCTGCGGAACCGCCTGCAGCGCGTATCCCCGCATGACGCGGGCGTAATCGGCGAGCGCCTGGATCCCCGACGCTTCCGCGTCGCGGCACCACTCCTGCAGTGCGACGAGCACTTCGGAGGACCCTCGACCGGCGCGGTCGAGCAGGGTCGCGAGACGGCGACGATATTCGATGACGGTCGCAAGGCGCGGGCGCGCCGCGATGACCGCCGCGAGCTTCGCGCGCGTGCCCTCGTCGAGCCAGCGGCCGTCGTTCGCGAGCGCGCGCTTGAGCCGGCTCGGCAGCTTCGACACGCTCGCGCTCGCGGCGTGCGCCTCGTGGCGCAGCACCGGCATGATGACCGTGCGCCAGTAGCCCTTCATGACCGAGAAGCGGTGCGCCATGACGGCCTTGAGCGTCTCGGCGTCGGGATTCTCGACGTCGGGCCGGACCGCGAGCGTCGGCGCGACGCGCAACACCTTCGCGAGGCCGACGCTTTCGAGGCCGCGCAGGACGATCCAGCCGATGTCGACCTCGAAGCGGCGCAACGCGAACTTCGCCGACGACGGGAACGCGTGGTGGTTGTTGTGCAGCTCCTCGCCGCCGATGAGGATCCCCCACGGCACGAGGTTCGTCGCGCAATCGGCGGTCTCGAAGTTGCGATAGCCCCACCAGTGGCCGAGGCCATTCACGACGCCGGCCGCCATCACCGGGATCCAGAGCATCTGCACTGCCCAGATCACGAGGCCGACGGCGCCGAACAGCGCGAGGTTGACGAACAGCATGACGGTCGGGCCGAGCGCGGGGTAGCGCGTGTACAGGCGGCGCTCGATCGCATCGTCCGGGCAGCCCTGCCCGTACTTCTCGATCATCGCGGTGTCCTTCTGCGCGCGCTGGTAGAGCGTCACGCCGTGGAACACGACCTTCGCGATGCCGTACACCTGCGGGCTGTGAGGATCCTCGTCGGTTTCACAGCGTGCGTGGTGCTTGCGATGGATCGCGACCCACTCCTTCGTGACCATCGCGGTCGTGAGCCACGTCCAGAAGCGGAAAAAGTGCGACACGACCGGATGCAGGTCGACGCCGCGGTGCGCTGCGCTGCGATGCAGGTACAGCGTGACCGAGAAGATCGTCAACTGCGTCACGACGAGGAAGTAGCCGATGACGAGCGGCCAGGACGAGCCGGTCAGGCCGTGCGCGACGAGCAGGAGCGGTGAATCAGGCATGGGGAGCGACCACGAGGACCACGGGGGAAGACCCCCATTATCGGCTGTTCCAATGAACCCCGTCCAATCGGTCCACGCGAGGGGCGCCGCGGCCCCGTACAATTTGCGTTATGACGCGCGAAACCTGGCGGACCTGGATCCTCGTCGGCGTGGTCGCCGTGCTCGGCGCGGGCGCGATCGCCGAACAGGCTCGCGAACGCCGGCGCGCCCCGAAGCCGCTGCTGCGGCTCGATCTCTCCCAGGTGCACGAGATCGAGCGGACCTGCGCCGGTTGCGATCGCCTCGTGCTGCTGAAGCGACAGGGCGCATGGGAGCTGACGCAGCCGTATTACGCACCTGCGGACGCCCGCAAGGTCGCCGAGCTCGGCGCGATCGCGTCGGCGCCGGTGCGGCAGCGCTTCGCGCCCGGCACGCGTGATCCCGCGGCGATCGGCCTCGCGCCGCCGTCGGCGACGCTGAAGCTCGGCACGCGCACGCTCGAGTTCGGTGCGGCGGTGCCGCCGCACCAGGACCGTTACGTCCGTGCAGGTGAGGTGCTCGGTCTCGTGCAGGACCGCTTCAGCGCGATGCTGTCCGGCCCGCCCGAAGGCTTCGTCGATCCGCGTTTCCTCGCGGGCGTGACCGTGGTGTCGGGATCGATGCTCGGCCAGCCGATCGGCGCCGATGCGCTCGAGCGCTGGCGCGAGGTCGCCGCCGTGCGGGTCGAGCGCCTGCCGCCGACGTTCCCGGGCCACACGATCGAGTTCGGCCTCGCGAACGGCAAGACGCTCGTCGTCCAGTTCGATTTCCACGGCGACGAGCTCGCGCTGTTCCGGCGCGACGTTCGGGCGCTCTACGTGCTCGGCGCCGCGGACGTCGCGACGCTCGGCATCGGTCGCTGAGCGAGCCGCGCCGGCCGCCCGCATGCCCGAGTTGCCCGAGGTCGAGACGACGCGGCGCGGGATCGCGCCGCATCTCGTCGGACAGCGCATCGAGCGCCTCGTCGCGCGGATCCCTGCGCTGCGCTGGCCGATCCCGCCGTCGCTCGCGCGCGCGCTGCGCGGCCGCGAGGTCCACGAGGTCGAGCGGCGCGCGAAGTACCTGTTGCTGCACGTCGACCCGGGCGCGGTGCTGTTGCACCTCGGCATGTCGGGCTCTTTGCAGGTGCTGCCGCGCGGCACGCCGCTGCGCGCGCACGACCACGTCGATTTCGAGCTCGTGAACGGGCAGCTGCTGCGATTCAACGATCCGCGCCGCTTCGGCTGCGTGCTGTGGCAACGCCGCGGCACGACGCACGAGCTGCTGTCGAACCTCGGCCCCGAGCCGCTCGGCGCGTCGTTCGACGGCGAGCACCTGTTCCGCGCGAGCCGCGGACGCAGCGCGCCGGTCAAGCATTTCCTGATGGACCAGCGCATCGTCGTCGGCGTCGGCAACATCTACGCCGCCGAGGCACTGTTCGCGGCGGGTATCCATCCGAAGCGCGCGGCGGGTCGCATCACGCTCGCGCGCTACGAGCGCCTCGCGACCGAAATCCGCCGCGTCCTCGAGTACGCGATCTCGCGCGGCGGCACGACGCTGCGCGATTTCCTCGCGCCGGACGGCGCGCCGGGTTACTTCGAACAGGAGCTTTTCGTCTACGACCGCGCCGGCGAGCCGTGCCGCGTCTGCGGCACTGCGCTCCGACTCGCCGACTGGGGCCAACGCCAGACCGCGTACTGCCCGCGCTGCCAGCGCTGAATCCGCAAACATCCGTCATTCCCCCTGCAGCTTCGGATGGCGCGCGAAGACCGTCTGCCAAGCCAAGGCGCTGGGTTCCGGCTTGCGCCGGAATGACGCCAGTGGGGAGCGAGTGCCGCCTACCCGCCCCGCACGCATCGGCGGTGCAGCAGTCAGGAGCTGCGGTCGGCCGTTCCGTCATCCGGAGGAACGTCGAGCGCGAGCACCGATTGCGCGAGCTCGATGCGGCCTTCGCCGCGGGTGATCTTCTTGAATTCGCGGCGGCTGACGGAGACGTAGCGCTCGTTGCCGCCGATCTCGACCTGCGGGCCTTGCGTGACGGCACGGCCCTCGTCGTCGACGCGCACGACCATTGTCGCCTTGCGGCCGGTGTGGCAGATCGTCTTGAGCTCGGCGATGTTGTCGGCCGACGCGAGCAGCCACTGGCTGCCCTCGAACAGCTCGCCGCGGAAGTCCGTGCGCAGCCCGAATGCGAGCACCGGGACGCCGAGTGCGTCGACGATC
>DATLNY010000170.1:0-4346 GCA_035536495.1 Candidatus Saccharimonadia bacterium
CCCGTCAGTGCTTGCTGCCGGATCACCGCGTACTGGTCGTCGAGCTCGAGCAGCGCGGCCGGGACGATGTTGTAGTTCGCTGCCATCGGCGTCAGAAGCGTCCCGCAGTAGCCGGTCAGCATGCCGATCGCCGCGAGCGAGGCCGGCTCCGCACCGTGCATCGTCACGAGCAGCGGCAGCGCGATCCCGACCGTCATGACCGGGAACGCCGCGAACGCGTTGCCCATGATCATCGTGAAGACGACCATGCCGAGCGCATAGGCGAGCACGCACGCGAAGCGGCTCTCGACCGGGATCGCCGCCGCCGCGATCTTCGCGATGAGCTCCCCGACGCCGGCCGCCGCGAACACCCCGCCGAGCGTCGCGAGCGCGAGCGGCAGGATCGCGGCCCAGCCGATCGCCTCGAGCAGCGAGCGGGACGCACCGAGCGCCGAACCAAGCGGGCTTCGCGTCAGCGCGAGCGCCGCGACGAGCGCGAGCGCGCAGGCGATCGCGAGCGCGATCAGCGTCGCGTGCTGCGGCTCGAGCAGCGGCGCCCCGTCGCCACGCGGCAACGCACGCAGGGCGAACAGCGCGACGACGGTCAGCAGCGGGATCGCGAGCGCCGGCACGAACAGGCGATGTCCGAGCCGAGCCGCCTGCGCGACGCGTACGGCGGCATCGATTGCGACTCCTGCGCGTCCGACGCCGCCGAAGCCCGCGATGCACGCGATCGCGACGAGTGCGGCGCCGACCGCCGCGCTCGGCAAAGCGTCGCCCGCGACGAACAGCAGCGCGAGCAGTCCCCAGAACGCCGCCGACGCGTAGCGGCGCGGATGCGCGGGATCGCGCGCCGCGCGCCACGCAGCGGCGGCGAGCAGCGCGCCGATCGCCCAGTAGATCGGCGTCAGCGGCGTCATCGCGGTGCCGCCTCGGCCGCGCGCGCAGCATCGACACGCCGCGCGAGCCACGCATCGAGCCGCAGCGTGCGCGCACCATGGATCGCGAACGCAGCAGCCGCCGTCGGCAGGCCCCAGAGCGCGATCGTCAAAGGCTCGACCACGACGCCCTGCTCCGCGAGCACGCCCTGGATCAGCAGCACCGCCCCGAACGCGAGGAACACGTCCTCGCCGAAGAAGAGACCGACGTTGTCGGTCGCGGCGCAATAGGCGAGCAGCTGCTCGCGCGTCTCGCGATCGAGCGCACCGTGTCGCTTCACGGCTGCGGCCTCGGCCATCGGCGCGAGCAACGGCCGCACCGCCTGGGCGTGGCCGCCGAGGCTCGTGAGCCCCACCATCGCGGCGCCCTGGCGCAACGCGAGGTACGCGAGCAGCAGCCGGCTCGTCGTCACGCGCTCGAGCCGCGCGACCCAGGCCTGCGCGTGCTCGCGCAGGCCATTTCCCTCGAGCAGCCCGATGACGGGCAGCGTCAGCACGAACACGAGCAGGAAGCGGTTGCGCAGGAACGCGTCGCCGAACGTCTCGAGCAACGCCAGCAGCGGCATGCCGGCCGCGAGCCCGGTCACGATCCCCGCAGCCACCACCACGAGCAGTGCGTTGAGGCGCAACGCGAGCCCCGCGACGACGATGCCGACGCCCGCGAGCGGCCACCAGTTCATCGACGCGGCGCCCTGACCTCGATGCCGGCGCGCGCGAGATGCTCGCGCAGCGCATGCGCGAAGCCGACGGGGTCGGCGCCATCGCCATGGATGCAGATCGTGTCGACGGCGAGCGGCACGGCGGCGCCGTTGCGCGCACGCACGCCGTCGCCACGCGCGAGCGCGACCGCCTGCGCCGCCGCGACGGCGCGGTCCAAGTGCACGGCACCCGCGACGTTGCGCGGCGTCAGCATCCCGTCCGGCTCGTAGCTGCGGTCGGCGAAACCCTCCGCGACCGCCACGAGCCCGGCCGCTTGGACGGCGGCGACGAGCGCGCTGCCGGCGAGGCCGAACAGCGCGAGTGTCGCATCGACCTCGCGCACCGCGACGGCGATCGCGTCGGCGAGCGCGCGGTCGCGCGCGGCCATGTTGTAGAGCGCACCGTGCGGCTTGACGTGCGAGAGCTTCGCGCCCTGCGCCGCCGCGATCGCGGCGAGTGCCCCGAGCTGATACTGCACGAGGTCGCGCAGCTCGCCGGGCGCGACGTGCATCTCGCGCCGCCCGAACCCCTGCAGGTCCGGCAGCGACACATGCGCGCCGAGCGCGACGCCGTGCGCGAGCGCGAGCGCGACAGTCCGCCGCATCACCGACGCATCGCCCGCATGGAATCCGCATGCGATGTTCGCCGAGCTGACGAGCGGCATGACGCCCGCGTCGTCGCCCATGTGCCACGCGCCGAACGATTCCCCCATGTCGCAGTTGAGGTCGATCGTCGCCACGCTCACCGCCGCGCGCGCCACGCGAGCGCCTCGCGCATGCGCGCGAAGTCGCGCTGCCGCACCTGCCATGCCGACTCGGCCGCTTCCGGCGTCACGAGCACCGGCCGCACGCGGTCGCCGGGCTTGAGCTGCATCGCGAGGTTCATGTCGGCGCGGATCACCTGCGCGATGACGGGGTATCCGCCGACGGTCTGCGCGTCGACGCCGAGCACGATCGGGCGCCCGTCCGGCGGCAGCTGGATCGCGCCGGGCAGGACCGGCTCGGACACACGCTCGCTGATCGCGACGTGCGGGATCGTCGGTCCGTCGAACCGCAGCCCCATGCGATCGCTGTCGGCGCCGACGGTCCAGATTCCGTCGCGCAGCGCGCGAAGCACGCGCGGGTCGAGCGTCGTGACGTCCTTGCCCGGAAGCAGGTGCAGCATCGCAACGTCGCCGCGCAGGTCCTCGGTCGGTGCGACCCACCATGCCGCCGGACTGATCGGCGCCTGGCCGGATTCGAGCCGGGCCCACAGCGCTTCGTGCCCATCGCGGTCCGGACCGAGCGGCACGCGGTCACGCGCGCGCAGTGCGCGGCCCTCGAAACCGCCGTAGTGCGCGCGCAGGTCGGTCGACGCGCTGCCGAGTGCGCGCGGCACCGCGATGCCACCCGCAACCGCGAGATACGCGCGCGCGCCGAGGCGGATGCGCGAGAATTCGATCTCGGTGCCGCCGCGAACCGCGACCGGCCGCCACATCGGAAACGCGAGCGCGCCGCAACGCGCCTCGCACGCGCCGCCCGTCAGCGCGAGCACGCGCGCCTTGCGCAATCGCACGGTCGCGCCGCTCAGCGTGAATTCGAGCCCCGCCTCGCCTTCGTCGTTGCCGACGAGCACGTTCGCGACGCGCAGCGCGTCGCGGTCGCCCGCGCCGCCCGTCGGCACGCCGAGATGCCGGTAACCGGGCCGACCGAGGTCCTGCACCGTCGTGAGGAAACCCGGCGCGACCACCTCAAGCATCGCGACCCACAACCTCGCCGCCCGTCACCTCGACCGCGCTGCTGGCGAGTACGTTCGCGTCGACCGCGCGGAAGCGCAGGTTGTCGCCCGGCTCCAGCAGCGTCGGCGGATTGCGGCTCGCGTCGAACAGCACCGCGGCGGTGCGGCCGATCAGGTGCCATCCGCCGGGCGAGGTGATCGGATAGATGCCGGTCTGCGCAGCGCCGATGCCGATCGATCCTGCCGGGACGTGCGCGCGCGGCGTGTCGCGCCGCGCGAGATGCAGCGCCGGATCGAGCCCGATCAGATACGGAAAACCCGGCAGGAATCCGAGCATGCCGACCGTGTAGCCGACCGCGCTGTGGCGGCGCACGACCTCGTCCGGCGAGAGCCCGACGCGGCGCGCGAGCTCCTCGAGATCCGGTCCCTCGCTGCCACCGTACGCCGCCGGCACGACGACCGTGCGACGCGGCAGCGAGCGGCCCGGACCCGATTCGAGCGCGAGCTCGTAGACGCGCTCGGCGAGCGCGTCGCGACTATCGACCGAGGGCTCGTCGAACACGACGGCGATGCTCGCATACGCCGGCACGATGTCGACGACGCCCGGCAGCCGCGCCGCGCGCATCGCGCGCGCCGCCGCATGCACGCGCTCGTTGGTCTCGCGTGACAGCCCGCCGTCGAAGCGCACGAGCCACGCGCAGTCTGCGATTTCCTCGAGCCCGAAACCGTCGTCGTCGCTTGCGGCCATCGCCGGAGTCTAGCGTCCGGGCGAGCCGTACTGCCGGGTCCGCTTCGCCGCGCGCGCGAATCGAGCCGCCGCTCCTCGGTGAGCCGGGACGGTGGAAACCGCGGTGTATATTCGCGTTCGTGCAGAGGCATTTGTCGCGGGTTGCGGCCGCTTTGCCCGTGTATATTTTCAGGCCTGCGCCTGTCCGTGCGGGCGTGGCAGGGGAACGCTCCATGCAGCGCCAGGGGATTCGTCGCGTATTCGCGGCCGTCGCATCGATGCTGATC
>DATLNY010000171.1:0-2575 GCA_035536495.1 Candidatus Saccharimonadia bacterium
GCGAGTGCGAGTGCGCGTTCGATCGCTTCGATCGCGCCGTCGACGTCGCCCGCGAGCGCGCGCGCGAGCGCGAGCGCATGGAGGCTGCCCGGAAACGACGGCGCGATGTCGACGAAACGCTGCGCGAGCAGCATCGCGACCGGCGCCTGCCGCAGACGCAGCGCGAGGCCGATCGCGCGTCCGAGCGGCTGCGGGTCGAGCACGCCGGCCGCGGCCCACGCCGCGAGCTCGCGCGCGGCGAGCGCAGGATCGGACGCCTGCACGGACTCTGCGCGCGCAAGCTGCGTTTCGGGATCCCCGCGATGTGCGGTGTCGATCGGTTCGGTCACGCGCGAAGTCACGTCAAGCGATGTTCTTGCGCGGCACGAAATAGCGGCAGAAGCGGAAATAGTCGCCGTCGAGCCCGAGCGGAAAGTACGCGCGCCCGCCGCGCCGCCCGCCCTGCAGGCAGGGCACCTCGTAGCTCGCCTTCGGGTTGTTGACGTAGAACGTCGGGATCCGCGCCGCGAAGCGCTTGAGGAAATCGGGCCCGCACCTGACGCCCTGGTACTCGTCGAAGCCGAATCGCGGATCACCGATGTCGAAATCGTCGATCACGACGACGGCGCGCTCGATCGCCTCGATCTCGCGCTCGAGCGGCCAGTCCTCGCTCCAGTGCGCGTCGAGGTAGTAGAGCGGCCGCTTGAAATGCGGCTGCGTCTTGCGGATCAGCTCGGCCGAGTCGCAGAGGTCGACGATGACGTTCGGGAAGCCGCCGAGCCGTTCGCGCACGAAATTGACGTAGCGCGGCACGATGTCGCACGTGAACACGGCGAGGTTCGGATACGCCTGCGCGAGGTAGTGCGTCGTGTCGCCGAGGTTCGAGCCGCACTCGACGATCGCGTCGCACTGGTAGCGCTCGATCGCGAAGTCGAGCTCGATCGCCGTGTGGATGTCGAATCCGAACGGCCCGCCGCCGTCGGAAAGCTCCGATGCGGCGAGGCGGGGGATGCGGTAGAAGTTTTCGTAGACGCGGTTCGTGGCCATGGGCGAATGCTAATCGATGCGGATGGGCGGCTCACTGAGTGGCGCGGGCAATAGCGCGCCAACCCCCGGACGTCATTCCCGCGAAAGCGGGAATCCATTTTCGGTGTTGGCGGCGAGGATCAAGATGGATTCCCGCTTGCGCGGGAATGACGGTGGTGGGGCGCACGGTTGACGGAGTGCGGCTGCGCCGCACCAGCTTTCCAAAAAAAACGGCCCCGTTTCCGGGGCCGTTCGAATGCACTTTCGTGCCCGCAATCCGCGGCTTGCGCCGCGGCTGCGTGATTCTTAGAAGCGCTGCGTGTACTGCACGTACCAGAACCGGCCCGGGATGTCGTATTCCGGGTGGAACGAGTTGGCGAACGTGTTGTACGCGATCGGCGGATCCTCGTCCGTCAGGTTGCGGATACCGGCCGCGATGCGCGAGTTGAACGGCGTGTCCCAGGTGACCTGGGCGTCCGTGTACCACGTGTCGTCGATGTTGTTCTCGCCATCCGCGAACTGCGGCGCACCGAGCTGGTTCGTGCAGAGGTCCGGCTGGCCGAAGAACACCGGCAGGCTGCAATCCTCGTCGAGGTCCGACAGGTAGCGGAAGCCCAGGGTCGCGCCCCAGTCACCGAGCTGCCAGTTCGTCGTGATCGCCGACTTGATGCGGTGGAGCACGCTGTTGCGGTCGATCGACACGCCGGTGAGGTTGCCGAACGAAGTATCGCCGTTCGGCAGGATATCGCCGAACTCGGGCTGGCCGACGTCACCGAAGTAGCTGACGTACGCCGTATCCCAGGTGATGTTGAACTTGCCGAACTCGGTGTCGAAGCGGTAGTTGACCGTGAGGTCGTAGCCTTCCGTCTCGGTGCCGCCCGACAGGGTCTGCGTACCGGCGAACAGGTCGAGGATGTCACCGGTCGACGAACGCGTGATGAGCGCGCAGGACGACAGGTTGCCCGTGGCGTAGCAGTCGTCGGCGATGAACTGCCCCGACTGGATGCCGATCGCGTTGACGATCTCGATGTTGTACCAGTCGAGGTACACGTCGAGGCCTTCGAGCCAGCTCGGGCTGTAAACCAGGCCGAGGGTCTTGGACGTCGCGAGCTCCGGCAGCACGTTCGGATTGCCACCGACCGTGATGCGGATCTGCGAGTTCGTCTGCTCGTAGCCGACCGGAACCGGCGCGAGGCCGCCGAAGCCCGAACGGCAACGTGTGAGCGTGTCAACGGTGGGAAGCTGCGACGTCGAGCACGTATCGAACAGGGTCGGGAAGTTGTCCGACTGGCCGAAGAACAGCTCCGACACCGACGGGGCGCGGAAGCCCTCGGCGTAGTTGCCGCGGATCAGCAGGTCGGCGAACGGCTTCCAGCGGAAACCGAACTTCGGATTGGTCGTGTCGCCGAAGTTCGAGTAATCCGAGTAACGCGCCGCGATCGAGATCTCGAAGATCTCGGCGAACGCGATGTCCTTCAGGATCGGGATGTTGAACTCGCCGTAGAACTCGTCGAGCGAGAACTGACCGGCGGTCGGCTGGCGCACGTTGCCCGTCGAGGCACCCGAGGAG
>DATLNY010000172.1:0-3322 GCA_035536495.1 Candidatus Saccharimonadia bacterium
CACGTCGGCGCCGACGAGCCCCGCATCGGGACGCGCGAGGGCGAGCGCGCGCATCGTCGCGAGCGTCGCGGGCTCGACGATGCAGTCGGGATTGAGGAAGACGAGGAACGGCGCGCGCGTCGTCCGCGCGCCCTGGTTGCACGCGGTCGCAAAGCCGACGTTGTCGGTGTTGCGCACGAAGCGCAGGCGCGGCTCCGGCGCGAAAACCTGCTCGAGCGCCTCGATGCTGCCGTCGCGCGTCGCGTTGTCGACGACGACGATCTCGCCGACGCCTTCGGCAGCGAGCACGGCGTCGATGCAATCGCGCAAGGTCGCCGCGCTGTAGTGCGCGACGACGACGACCGCGATCGCGGCCGGCGCGCTCATGTCCCCGTGAGCACCTCGTCCGCTGCCGACTTCGCGCGGTCCCACGCCTGCGGCCAGCGCTCGCAGCGCGCCGCGAATTCGAGCAGGTCCGCGCCGAGCCGTTCGGCGCAGCCGGCCTCGTCGAGCGTTTCGGGCCAGCCCGACAGCCGCGGCGTCGTGTGCGCCGTCAGCGGGCGTCCGGTCGCGACGATCGCCTCGGTCAGCGCGTCAGTCCACCACCCCGGCGCGCCGACGAGCCCGTCGAGGTCGTTCTGCAGCTGCGTCAGGTGCGCGGCCCGCCGGTGCGCGACGAACCCCGACAGCACTTCGAGCCGCCGCCGCGCGGGCGCTTCGCCGAGATCGCGCACGAGCACCGCGTAGCGCGCGAGCCGTGTCGCGGGATCGTCGGACTTGATCAGGGACTGCGCGCCCTGCGCGAGCTCCGCAAGGAGGTCGGCGACCGCCGGCGTATGCACGGCCGGAGTGCCATCGCCCGCGGGCGCCGCGCGCGCGATCGTCGTCGCGGCGCGCAGCACGAGCGCATCGGGATGGAGCAGCCGCAGCAGGATACCGAACAGCCGCTCCGCGCCGGCGCCGTCGCCATGCGTCGGTGGCAGCAGCGCGCTGCCGTCGAGCAGGAACGGCACGGTCGACACGCCGGCGACCGCGCGCACGTCTGTCGGGGCCATGACGAGGCACGGCTGGCGGCGTTGCGCATCGTGGAGCTCGCGCGAGCGCCACAGCCGCTCGCGCGCCTCGCCGCGCAGATGCCAGGGGAACGCCGGGTCGGCACCGCGCGGCGCGCCGCGCACCGCGAAGTCGACGGCGACGATGCGCGTGCCGGGCTCGATGTCGGGGTGGCCGAGCGCGTAACCCGCAACGCCCGCGGCATCGAGCGCAAGTCCGCCGGCGACCACCGCGCCGACCGTGCGGCCGCACCACGATTCGGCCTGTGCGATCGCGTCGCCGCCTGCCGGCTCGCCGCACGCCGACGCCTCCTCGACCGACTCGGCGAGGTCGAGCGGCAGACCCCCGGGCCGCGGCAGCGACAGCACGTCGCGCGAGCCCGGAGCGCGGCGAAACTCGAAGCGCGTGCCCGCGTCGGCCTGCGCGATCCGCGCGCCGGCGCCGAGCAGCAGCGCGAGCTCGAGCGCGCCGGAGTCGCCCGCGCCGAACGCATCGGCGGCGCGCACCGCATCGACGAACCGCACGTCGAGCCCGTCGTCGCGCACGCGCGCAAGCGCTTCGCGCGTGCCCGACTCCGCGCGCCCGACGACACCCCAGCGGCGCCTCGACCCGGTCGCGCGCTCGTGCGCGAGCGCCGAAGCGAGCGTCGCGTCGAGCCCCGCGCGGTCGCCGGTGTCGCGCACGACCACCGCACGCAACGGCGCGGCATCGCGCGCGACCTCGCGGCCGAGGCGCTTGACGAGATCGCGCGCCGGGACGATGACACCGAGCCGCGACAGGTGCTCGAGGACACCGCGCACCGCGGGCTGCTTGTCGGCCAGCGACGGATTGCGCTGCACGATCTGCGCGACGTGCTCGTCGAGCGTGCGGAAGCTGCGGCACTGCGCGAGCGCACGCTCGACTTCCGCGCTCATGACGTGGACCGCGCCGTCGGCGTGCACGTGGAACGCGACTTCGGTGTTGCCGAGCGAGAAAGCGATGCCGGGCACGGCCGCATACAGCGGCTGCACGACTTCGTCGAGCGCGAACTTGTAGTCCATGCGGGTCAGTCCTGCAGCAGGGAGTCCGCGCACTGCGCGGCATGGTCGAGCAGCGCCGGCCATGCTTCGAGCACGGCGGCGAACGATTCGAGGAGCAGCGCGACGCGTCCCGCGGCATCGCGCTCGTCCGCGGGCCAGTCCGAGAACCGCGGTGGCGGCGGATCGAGCAGCGCAAGCCGCTGCGCCTCGATCATGCGATCGACGTCGCGGCGCCAGAAGTCCGGCGCATCGCCCGCTGCATCGCGTGCTGCGGCGAGGCGTGAAGCCATGTCGGCGCGCGCGTACCTGAGGTAATCCGAGACCATCTCGAGCCGACGCGCCGGCGAGGACGCCGCGGCGTCGCGCAGGACGTTTCCAAGCGACACGACGCGGCGCGACGGCGTATCCGCGTGCAGCTCGGGCGATGCGCTCGTCAAGAGGTCCGCGAGCCACTGGTTCGAGACCGGGGTCGAGGCGTCGGCAAGCGTCGCCGAGCGCAGGCGCGCACGCTCCTGCCGATGCCCGATCGTGAGGTTCGAATGCAGCGCGACGCAGCCCGGATCGCACGCCGCGACGAGCGCGCCGAACACGAGGTCCTCGCTGCGCCCGCCCGCGACGGTCGGCGGCACGAATTGCCTTGCATCGACCGCGAACGGCGTGAACGCAGTCTGCGCATCGATGCGCGCGCGCTCGGGCCCGAACCAGACCGCGCCGCCTTCGAGATTGCGCGCGTAGCGTTCGGCGTCGGCCGCGAAGGCGCGGCGCGATGCGTCGTCGAGCAGGTACATCCAGCGCGTCGACTGCGCGCCCGAATCGCCGCGATGGCCGTGCGTCAGTGTCGCGATGCGCGCATCGGCGTTGATTCGCGGCAGCCGGCTCGGTGCGAATCCGGCGAGGTCGTCGCGCGTGACACGCCACGGATCGAGCTGCCAGATGTCGCCGAGGCGCCCGCCGCAGACGCCGAGCGCGTGCACGAACGGCTCCGACGCGAGCGGGATCCCGGCGGCGAGCGCCGCGTCGGCGCTGTCGAAAAAGCGCGTGGTACTGTCGGGCACGGCGTCGAAATCGAGGCCCGGCATCGCGTCGCCCGGGAGCGAAAGCGGCAGCACGAAGTCGTCGTCGAGCATCGCGTACGCCGAGCCCGCGCCGAGCAGCGCCGCGAGGTTGTAGCCCGTGCCGCCACCGAAGCCCGTGTTGGCTGGATCCGGATGGCCGAGCGCGGCGCGCGCGGCAGCGGGCGCGGGTGCGCCGAGCCGTGCAGCGACAGCGGC
>DATLNY010000173.1:0-5522 GCA_035536495.1 Candidatus Saccharimonadia bacterium
GACCAGACCTTCGGCCAGTTCGACCTCAACCGCCTGCGCCTGGGCCTCGGTCCGTCGTTCCGCAATGCCGCGGGCGTGCCGACCTGCGGCACGGCTGCTGCGCCGATCGCCGGTTGCGTCCCGCTCAACATCTTCGCCGGCCCGGACGGGTTCACGCAGGAGATGGCGAACTTCGCGAGCTTCACCGAGCAGTCGTCGATCTACAAGAAGAACTACAACTACACCGCGAACGTGACCGGCGACCTGTTCGAGCTGCCGGCGGGCCCGCTCTCGTTCGCGGCCGGGTACGAGTATCGGCGCGAGTTCGGCTTCAATCAGCCGGACGCGTTCACGGCGTCGGGCCTGTCCTCGGGCAATGCCGCGCGGCCGACGCGCGGCGGGTTCTCGGTCGACGAGTTCTACGCCGAGTTCAACGTGCCGGTGCTGAAGGACGTCGTGTTCGCGGAGATCTTCGAGTTCTCGATCGCGTCGCGGTATTCGGACTACTCGAACTTCGGCGACACGACCAACCCGAAGTTCGGCTTCCGCTGGAAGCCGTTCGCGGACCTGCTCGTGCGTGGCAACTGGGCCGAGGGCTTCCGCGCGCCGAGCGTGACGGAGCTGTTCCTCGGCACGTCGGATTCGTTCCCGCAGGTGCTCGACCCGTGCTCGGCCTCGCAGAACCCGACCGGCGACGTGCTGACGCGGTGCCGCACCGGGTTCGGCGGCATCGGCTCGGCGCCGGCCGGATACGAGCAGGCCAACACGCAGATCCGCATCACCCAGGGTGGCAACGCGAACCTGCTGCCCGAGTTCGCGGAGTCGAAGACCCTCGGCTTCGTCTACAGCCCGAGCTGGCTCGAAGGGCTCGATGTCTACCTCGACTGGTACAACATCGAGGTCGTCAACTCGATCGCGTTGCCGGGTGGCCAGTTCCTCATCGACAGCTGCTACCGGTTCGCCGACCAGTCCGCGTGCGCGCTCATCACGCGCGGTCCGACCGGCGAGGTGATCGACATCTTCGCCGGCAACCGCAACACGCCGGGCGGCGTCGAAGTCGAGGGCTACGACCTGACGATGAACTACCGTTTCGACACGGAGTTCGGCAAGTTCAACGTCAACTGGGATACCGCCTACATGACCTACTACGGGGACGTCGGGCAGCCGGAGTTCGGCGAGTTGAACACCGACGGAAACGCTTCGCTCGGAAACACGGTCGGCCTGCTGTTCGGGCCGGTGCGCTTCCCGATCTGGCGGGTGCGCTCGAACATCACGACGAGCTGGCAGCTCGGCGACTGGGGCGCGACGCTCGGTGCGCGCTACTACTCCGACCTCGACGAGGATTGCTCGCTCGTGGTGGCGACCGCGGGCGGCGCGGGCCAGCCCGAGCGGATTCCGCAGATCTGCGACCTTCCGAACGGTACGCCGCAGTGGCCGGTCGCGGAGCGGACGGTCGACGATGTCATCTACTTCGACGCGCAGGCGACGTGGGACGCACCGTGGAACGCGCGCATCACCGCAGGCGTCCGCAATCTCGCCGACAAGGAGCCACCGTTCTCGGCGTCGGCGTTCGCGAACTCGTTCGATCCGTCGTACGACGTCCCGGGACGGTTCCTCTACGTGCAATATACGCAGCGCTTCTGACGGAGCGCTTCGTTGCAGCGCCCTCGCGGCGCTGCTCTTTGTCCGAATGGCGGAAGATCGGGCTCCTGCCCGACTTCCGCGTCGCGAGGGCGGAGTGAATCCGCCTCGCTCCCGCGCGTCGCTTCGCGCCGCGCGCCGGCACATCCATGTGCCGGGAAACGCCGGCGGCCGGTAGGGCTCGCATACCCCACTGTCATCGGGGCGCGTATGGCCCCTGCGCGCCGCTTCTCGCTACGATCGGGGGATGAACCCGACGCGTCGAACGTTGTATCCCGAGATCGCGCCGTACGAAACCGGCTCGCTGCGGGTTTCGCCGATCCATACGCTTTACTACGAGCAGTGCGGCAACCCGCGCGGGATACCCGCGGTGTTCCTGCACGGCGGTCCGGGCGGTGGCACGAGCCCGAACATGCGGCGGTTCTTCGATCCGGCGCGCTATCGCATAGTGCTGTTCGACCAGCGTGGCTGCGGGCGGTCGACGCCGCGCGCGGAGCTCGTCGACAACACGACCATGCATCTCGTCGCCGACATCGAGTCGCTGCGCCGGCACCTCGCGATCGAGCGCATGCTCGTGTTCGGCGGATCGTGGGGCTCGACGCTCGCGCTCGCGTACGCGCAGGCGCACGCCGAGCGCGTGTCGGCGCTTGTGCTGCGCGGGATCTTCCTGCTGCGCCGCTTCGAGCTCGAATGGTTCTATCAGCGCGGCGCGAGCCTCATGTTCGCCGACGCTTTCGAGAAGTACCTCGCGCCGATTCCCGAGGTCGAGCGCGGCGACCTCATGAGCGCGTATTACCGGCGACTGACGCATCCCGATCCCGCAGTGCGCGTCGCCGCGGCACGGGCCTGGTCGGTCTGGGAGGGCCGCACGAGCTTCCTGCTCGAGAACCCCGCGTACGTCTCGGGGTTCGACGAGGACGAGCACGCGCTCGAGTTCGCGCGCATCGAATGCCACTACTTCGTCCACGGTGGATTCTTCCGTAACGAGCGTCAGCTGCTCGAGGACGCGCATCGGCTCGCGGCGATCCCTGGCACGATCGTGCAGGGCCGGTACGACGTCGTCTGCCCGATGCAGAGCGCCTGGGACCTCCACCGCGCCTGGCCGCAGGCCGATCTGAAGATCGTGCCCGATGCGGGGCATTCGGCCTTCGAGGCCGGGAACACGCACGAGCTCATCGAGGCGACGGATCGCTACGCGGCGCTGCTCGGCGCGTGATCCGGCCGCCTCGGGCGCGCGATGCCGGATTTGCGATCGATCATGAGGTGATGAAACCCTTTGTCGGCCTGGCGCGTCCTACCCTCGTGTTGCCGAAGTTGTGCGCGGCAATGGCTTCCGGCACTGGCCGCGCGCCCTGCGGTATCGTACGAAAGGTGGTGTAGTTCCGAGTTGCGCCGGTTCGAGCGGGGACAAGCTCCGACGTGAATGCGAACGTCCAGTCGTTGCGACGCACACCCGAGCTGCGCTACGCGCGCATCGCCGGCCGATTCATCGACGTCTCGGCGAACCGGGTCCGCCGCGACGGCGCCGAGATCCGACTGACGCCGAAGGCGATGGGCGTGCTGCGCGAGCTGCTGCTGCGGCCCGAGCAGGTCGTCAAGCGCGACGACCTGCTCGGAATCGTCTGGCGTGACGGATTTCCGACCGACGACGTCCTGACGCATGCGATCACCGAGCTGCGCCGCGCGCTCGAGGACGACCCGCGTGCACCGCGCCTGATCGAGACGATCCCGCGCGTCGGCTATCGCCTGCTCGGGGCGGTCGAGCTGCTCGACGCGCCGCCGGCAATCCTCGCAACGCCCGCGCCAGCGATCGAGCCCGTCGTACCGGCAGCGATGCCGAAGGACGCGATACCGCAGCGCGCCGCGCACCAAGCGCCTCCCCAGTTGACCGTAGCGATCGCCTTCGTGCTGCTGCTCGGATCGATCGCACTGCTGTGGTGGAACCTGCGCGAGCCCGGCGTCGCTCCGACCGCCGTGGTGCCCGCAGCGCCGGCGGCCGCGGCCGCGCCGCCCGCGCCGCTGTTCACCGATCTGCGCGCCGTGACGGCCGATCCCGCGCGTGAGCAGTTCCCGAGCCTCTCGCCCGACGGCAGCAGCGTCGCGTACGTGCGCAATGCCGCGGGCGACCAGGGCGGAATCGTGCTGCGCAGCCTCGACGCCGGCTCGACGGCGCGCCCGCTCAGCGAGCCGCCTGCCGGCATGCGCGACGATTTCCCGGTGTGGTCGCCGGACGGCACGCGCATCGCGTTCCTGCGCTGGTCCGACAGCGCCTGCGAGATCCACGTGATCCCGGCGCTCGGCGGCCCGAGCCACGAGGTCGGGCCGTGCCGAATGCGCATCCTCGACTATCTCGAGTGGACGCCGGACGGGGAGGGCCTGCTGATCTGCCGCGCTCTGGAAGGCGCGAGCGGAATGTCGCCGGCGAAGGGCGTGATCCATCGCCTCGACCTCGAGACCGGCACGCTCGTGCGCATGCCCTACACCGCGTCCGGGACCGATGCAGACATCCAGGCGCGCGTGTCGCCTGACGGCCGTACGCTGGCGTTCCGTCGCGGCGGCGCGCCGTATTCCGACATCTACCTCGTGCCGTACGGCGGCGGCGAGCCGCGGCGGCTCACGAACCTGCGCGCGCGCATGCGCGGCTACGCGTGGTATCCCGACAACGCCGCGTTGCTCGTCTCGTCCGACCACGCGGGCCGACAGTCGCTGTACCGCGTCGACGTCGCAACCGGCGCGATCGCCGCGCTCGCGATCGACGACGCGGAGTTCCCCGACATTGCGCGCCGCGCGCCGCTCGTCGTGTTCCAGAAGGAGAACCAGCTCAACCAGCTCGCGGAGATCGTGCTCGCCGATCCCGAAGCGAAGCCGCGCTTCCTCGCGCCGGCGACGCGTTCGGATTCGATGCCGGCTTATTCGCCGGACGGCCGGCGCGTCGCATTCCTGTCGGCGCGCAGCGGCGATCCGCAACTTTGGATCTACGACGCGGCGACCGAGGCCGCGCACCCCGTCACGCATTACGCCGACGTCGAGCTCGAGTCGCCGCGCTGGTCGCCCGACGGAAAGAGGATCCTGCACGTCGTGCGGGGCGGCGGCCGCAGCCGGCTCGCCGCGGTCGAGGTCGAGAGCCGCCGCGTCACCGTGCTGTCGCGCCCCGACGAGAACGTGCGCTTCGGCAGCTACTCGCACGACGGCGGCACGATCTATTTTTCCTCCGACCGCGGCGGTGCGTGGCAGCCGTGGCGCATGCCCGCGGGTGGCGGCGAGTCCGAACGGCTCGCGGACGTCGACGCGATCGATCCGGTCGACCCGCTCGGCGACGGCTACATCTACGCGTCGCAGGAAAACGCGCGCGGCCTGTTCCGCCTCGATCTCGCGACGCGCAGGTACGAGCGCGTCGCGCCGAACGTCGGCTACTGGAACCGGTTCGCATGGACCGTCCGCGCCGACGGCCTCTACGTCGTCGACTCGGCCGACAACGAAATGGGCGCGACGCTGTTCCGGTCGCCGCTGGAAGCCCGCGGCGAGGCGGCCGGCGCGTGGAGCGGGTTCCCGATGGACAAGGTCCTGATGCTGCCGATGATGTTCGCGAGCTACGACGTGTCGCTGTCGCCCGATGCGAAGCGGCTCGTGCTGTCGGTGACGACGCGCGACGAGACCGACCTCATGGCCGCGGATCTCTCGCTCGCGCAACCGCTGTCGCAGACCCGCGACTAGCTACGCTGTCCGCGCGCCGCGTCAACGGCGCTCGTTCGATTCGCCGGCAGGCTGCGTGTCGGATCGTCCCGTGTCGTCCCGCTGCCGCACGCCCTCGCTCCCGGCGTCGCTCATCTCGAGCTCCTCGAGCCCGAGGTACGTGTTGAGGGTTTCGACGACCGCCCGAACCGCCGGTGCGAGCGCGGTCG
>DATLNY010000174.1:0-9648 GCA_035536495.1 Candidatus Saccharimonadia bacterium
CGTCGTACGTCCATCACCGAACTCTGCCGTTCGACGGCGACGGCGAGCGGATCTCGATCTCGTTCGACCTCGCCGAGGCACGCTGAGCGCGTCGTGTTGCGCGTTGATTTCACGCGTCGCTAACGGCACGGCTCGTTCACGGCACAGCATGAAACGGGTTGTATTCTCGTGCCCAGGCATACGGGAGTTCCAACCATGCATCGCGTTCTCGTGCTCGCTTTTGCGAGCCTGACGCTGTCGTGCGCAGCATTTGCCGCGCCGCCGTCGCAGCAGTTCAAGCTTGCGCCGCTTTCGGCCGATGCGACGCTCGTCGCGCCGCACGTCGACCGCGTCAAGGCGCTGCGTGAAGACCTCGCGACGCCGACGAAGGGCCGTCCGCTGCGCTACGCGATCGCGTCGAAGCACGACGCCGACGCGCGCGATGCGCAAGGCAAGTCGAACGCGGGCGCATGGCAGACGCTGCCCGACGGTCGCGTCGCGTGGCGCCTCGCGGTGCACGGTCCCGGCGCGCTGACGCTCGACTTCGGCTTCGACCGGATGTTCCTGCCACGCGGCGCCGAGCTCTACGTCACGAGCCTCGACGGCAAGACCGTGCTCGGACCGTACACGGAGCGCGACAACGCGCGCACCGGTGAGTTCTGGACCCCGTACGTCGAAGGCGAGGTCGCGCTGATCGAGGCGGTGATGCCGGCCGCGATGCGGCCGCACTTCGTGCTCGAGCTCGGGACCGTGCACTCGGGCTACCGCGATCTCTTCACGGTCGCCGATCCGTTTGCGAAGTCGCTCAACTGCAACATCGACACCGCGTGCCCCGACGCCGATCCGTACCGCGACCAGGTCCGCGCGATCACGCTGATCACGTTCAGCGGCCAGGCGTGCACCGCGCAGCTGCTCAACAACACGGCCAGCAACTCGCGCCGGCTGCTCTCGACTGCGAACCACTGCATCTCGAGCCAGTCGCAGGCCTCGAGCCTCGTCGCATACTGGCGTTACGAGAGCCCGACGTGCCGGCCGCCCGGCAGCTCCGAGAGTGGCGCCGTACTGCCGCGCCCGACGCCGCACACCGGTGGCGCGACGCTGCTCGCGACGTTCGCCGGAACCGATGCGACGCTGACCGAGCTCCTCACGCCGATCCCCACGTCGGCGCAGCCCTATTTCCTCGGCTGGGACCGGCGCCTCTCGGTGCCGGTCTCGACCGCGATCATCCACCACCCCGCGGGTCACGAAAAACGCATCAGCCTCGACTTCAATCCGCCGCGGATCAACACCGTGCCGGTGACGATCGAGGGCATCTCGATGATCGCGAACGGCTCGTTCGACGTGACCTACGACCGCGGGACGACCGAAGGCGGGTCATCGGGCGGCGCCTTGCTCTCGAACGAGCGCCGCTTCATCGGGCAGCTCGCGGGCGGGCCGCCCGGCAGCTGCACGACCGGCATCACCGACAGCTACGGACGGTTCGCGATCTCCTGGGACGGCGGCGGTACGCCCGCGTCGCGATTTCGTGATCACCTCGATACGTCGAGCACGGGCGCCCAGACGATCGAGGGCAAGGAGATCTGTGCCTCGCCGACGCTTGTGCTGAATGGTCCCCCGAGCGGAACCGTGCGCGCCGGCGAGCAAGCGGGATTCACCCTGAACGTCACCGGCGGGCAGGGTCCGTACACGATCGCGTGGGACATCGACGGCGACGGCACGACCGACCGCACGACGACGGGTTCCAACAGCACGATCTCCCCGGTCTATCCGAATGCGCGCAGCGTCAACGTCGTCGCGCGGGTCACCGACGCGACGAACTGCCCCGCGCAGACCCAGCGCGCGCTCGTCGTGACCGCTCCGGTCATCACCGCGAGCCAGTCGGATCCCGTCGAGGTCTGCGGCGACGGCGATGGCGCGATCGAGCCCGGCGAGCGCTTTCGCATTCCCGTGACGCTCTCGAACACGAGCGCGCAGGCGATGCAGGCCGGCTACGCCGTCTTCGCGCGCGACACCGCCACGGGCGGCGGGACCTACGTCCGCACCGACAACACGTCGGGTGCGACCTGTCCGTTCCAGTTCGTCGACATCAGCGCGAGCGCCGTGCTGCCGCTGACGGCGAGCGACGACGGTTTCCCGGCGAGCGACGATGGCCGCACGAACACGCTCCCGCTGCAGGGCGGACCGTTCCGCCTGTTCGGCGAGGCAATCTCGAGCGTCGTCATGTCGACGAACGGCTATCTGTCGGGCAGCCCGAACGACTCGGGCGGCGACTACGACAACGATTGTCTCGGCACGCCCGACAAGGGCTCGGAAGGCGCGCGCTTCAACGTGCTGCACGACGACCTCGCCGTGCTCGCCGGCGGCGGTCTTCGCTCCCAGTACTTCGCGAACTGCCCGCGTCGCGCCGATTCGGCCGCGGCCGGCACCGACTGCACCGTGTTCCAGTGGAGCAACGTCGCACGCGTGACCGGCGGCGGCAACGGACGCGACGGCAACTTCACGATGCAGGCGATCCTCTACGACGACACGGGCGAGGTGGTCTACCAGTATGCGAGCGCCGATCCGCAATCGGGCGCGAGCGCGTCGATCGGCATCCAGAACGCCGCCAACACCGTGCGCGACCAGTACAGCTGCAACCAGGCGAGCATCGCGCCGGGGCGCGCGGTCTGCTTCTTCGACCCGAACGCGCTGCCCGCCGCGCTGCAGCCGGCGCGCACGCGCCTGCTGACGCCGGCGATCACGCTCGGCAACCTCGGCGCGGACCAGACCGCGACCGTCGACGCGGTGTTCGAGGTCGATCGCAATGCCGTGTGCGGCTCGAGCCTCGCGCTCGACTACGTCGGCGCGGTCGACGACGTCGCGCATTCGCTCGAAGGCCGCCGCCGCGTGCTCACGACGAGCGTCGGTGGCGGCTCGACGACGTGCCAGACATTCACGGGCGCGTGCGCAACCCCGCCGGCCAGCTTCGCAAAGAAGGACGGCCTCTACTCGAGCCTCGTGCGCTTCGGCAACGGCATGGGCGCATTCAACATCCCGGTGCCCGGCGGCACCGTGTTCGGTGGCCAGTGGTACACCGGCCGGCGCGACCGCACGCCGGAGTGGCTGATCCTGCAGGGTGACATCACCGACAACCAGGCCGACGTGCCGGTGTATCGGTTCCGCCAGACCGGCACGAACCCGTTCGCGGTCGCCTCGACGATCGTCGGCCGCGCGCAAATCAGCTACACGAGCCCGACCGACTACGTCGCGACCTGGATCGTCGACGGCGTCGCCGCGGGCGAGAAGCTCACGCTGCTGTTCGGCACGACCCGGCCGGCGCCGAACCGCACCGGATCGTGGTTCCCGCCGTCGGAGGCGGGCTGGGGCCTCGCGATCGACGACCATTTCCTGCCGAACGGCCAGTCCGAGCAGGTCATCGTCAACTATTTCTACGACGCGTCGAACAATCCGGTCTGGACGCTCGGCGGCGGCTCGATCGCGGGCGGCACGCAGCCGCACAACCTGTTCCGCGTGCATTGCCCGAGCTGCCCGAGCCTGCCGGACATGTTGAACGACATCCGCGCGGCCGGCACCGTGACGGTCAACTACACCGGGCTGACGGCCGGCACGTACTCGACCGCGATCACGTTCCCGGCCCCCGTCGTCGGCAGCTGGAACCGCAGCAACCTGCCGATCCAGATGATTTCGTCGCCGCAGTCGCCCGCCGCGGGCGACGCGAGCGGCGACGCGCAGGACGGCCGCCGCGCCGACGCACCGCCGGTCGCGACCGGTCCGCGGCGAAGCTTCCGCGGCGACGGCAATCGCCGCACGCGCGAGGTAATTCGCTAAGCTCGGAACGCTGCCGGCCAACCCGTGCCGCGCAACGAAAGGGAACCGATGTCGCGCGAAGTTCTGATCCTGCGCCACGCCCACGCCGAGCCGATCGCCGCCGGCGTCGGCGATTTCGAGCGCCCGCTGTCGAAAGTCGGCGGCGAGGAGGCCGATTCGATCGGTCGCTGGCTGTCCGACCACGACGTCGAGCTGACCCAGGTGCTGTCGTCGCCGGCGACGCGCGCACGCCAGACCGCCGAGCGCGCGCTCGCGATCGCCGGCGGCCCCGCGATCGCGTTCGAGCCGCACATCTACGAGGCGACGCCGGGGGTCCTGATGGAATTGCTCGATCGCGCCGCCGGCGAGGGCCGCACGATGCTGGTCGGGCACAATCCCGGGCTCGAGCAGCTCGTCGCGCTGCTGCTCGAGGGCCGCTCGGACGACTACCGCGGCCTGCCGCCCGGCGGGCTCGCCTGGATCAAGCTCCCGGACGAGGGCGAGCTCGAGCCGGGCTGCGGTACCGCCAGGCACTTCTGGTTCCCGTAGGCCCGGCACGACCCGTGCGTCGATGAGCTCCCTGCTCGGCGCACTGACTGCCCTGCTGCTCGCGACGCCGATGGTCGCCCCGCCCAGTCCCGCCACCGAGGTCGCGATCGAGGCCGAGGTCTGGCGGATCGTCCCGGCGAGCTCGCGCGTGCAGTTCCGCGTGCGGCTGTTCGGCGTCGTGCCGGTTTCGGGCTCGTTCCCGGCGATCGAAGGCGCGATCACGATCGACGCGGCCGCGAGGCGCGCGCGCGTCGACGCCGACGTCGACGCACGCGAGGTCAGGATGCGCCGCCGCAGCCACGCGGCGTGGGCGCGTTCGTCCGAGTTCTTCGACGCCGATGCGCATCCGCAGATCCGCTTCGAATCCGACGCGTTTCCGCTCGCGCGGCTCGACGGCGGCGGCGCGATCCAGGGGCGGCTCACGGTGCGCGGCATCACGCGGCCGGCCGCTTTCACGATCGAGCATGCGCGGTGCGAGGCCGTGTTCGCGCCGCGCCGCAAGGGCGCGCCCGCGCGGCGCTGCCAGGTCGAGCTCGCGGGCGCGATCGACCGCTCCGCGTTCGGCATGCGCACGCGCGGCGGCACGCTCGCGAACCGCGTGTCGCTGCGATTCCTCATCGAGGCCGCCGCGGCGCCGTGACGCGGGCGTGCGACGAGGCTCGGCATCGGGGCGCCGCCGGCTCGTTCAGGTGACAGTAGGGCCACCTCACCGCACACTGCGCGGGTGCAAAGGATCCTGCCCCTCGCCGCGGTGCTTGCGCTGATCTTCGTCTCGGGCTGCGCGACGCGGGCCACGATTCAAGAGGCCGCGATCGACGTCGCGCAGCGCGACGCGACGATCGACTGCGACGGTCCCGACGCCTGCGCGGTCGCATCGCCGATAGCGCCGCTCGTCGCCGCCGCCGCGGGATCGACCGAGGCCGCGCCGGTGCACTACGTCAACCTGCTCGAGCACGTCGAAGCCTCGCTCGCGCTGCGCTTGCACCTCATGCGCTCGGCGAAGCGCTCGATCGACATCCAGACCTTCATCTGGTCCGAGGACGACACGGGCCACGTCACGCTCGCGGAGCTCATCGCGGCCGCGCGGCGCGGCGTCAAGGTTCGCGTGCTGGTCGACCAGCTCTATTCGCTCGACAACCCGCGGCGCCTCGCCGAGCTCGCGCGCGCGCACGCGAACCTCGAGATCCGCATGTACAACCCGACATTCGGCGACGCGAAGACGCAGCCGCTCGAGTTCGCCGCGGGCCTGCTGTGCTGCTTCTTCCGCGTCAACCAGCGCATGCACAACAAGCTGCTCGTCATCGACGACGAGATCGGCATCAACGGCGGGCGCAACATCGACGACCGCTATTTCGACATGTCCGACACGTTCAACTACCGCGACCGCGACGTGCTCGTGATCGGCCCCGCGGTCGCCGAGATGGCGAGCTCGTTCGACGCGTACTGGCAGGACGAGATCGTGGTGCCGGTCGAGCGACTCAAGGATGTCGCGCTGCGCATCGCCGGCGACGAGCCCGGCGAGTCCGAGGCCCCGAAGATCACCGATCCGGGACAGGTCGAGCGGGTGCTCGAGCTCGCCGACGACGACGCGTTCCTCACCGCGAACTACGTCGACAAGTCGTACCGCGTCGGTCGCGTCGAATACTTCGCCGACCGGCCCGGCAAGGTCGCGCGCGGGCGCGATCCACACGACATCGACTTGAGCGGCAAGATCCAGGACCTGATCCGCGGCGCGCGCGAGCGCATCGTGCTGCAGACGCCGTACCTCGTGTTCTCCGACGACGCGCGCAAGCTGTTCAAGCAACTGCGCCGCGCCCAGCCGCAGCTGAAGATCGTCGTGTCGACCAATTCGCTCGCGTCGACCGACGCGTTCTACGTCTACGCGATCTCGCATCGCTTCAAGCGCGAGTACCTGCGCGAGCTCGGCCTCGAGATCTACGAGTACAAGCCGTTCGCGGGCCGCGGCGAGCCGGGCGAGCCCGACGAGCTCGCGCCGCAACCCGCCGGCACCGCGAGCGCACGCGGCAGCGGCGGCGACCACCGCGTCGCCCTGTTCGGCAAGGCAGGGCGGCGCGACCGTCGCGCGCCGCCGCCGCTGCTCAAGCCCGGCATCCGCCGCGGCATGCACTCGAAGTCGTTCGCGATCGATGGCCGCATCGCGATGATCGGCTCGCACAACTTCGACCCGCGCTCGAGCCGGCTCAACACCGAATCCGGGGTCATCGTCTGGGATGCCGCGTTCACGCAGGCGCTCGAGCAGGTCATCGCGGCCGACATCGCGCCGGACCAGTCCTGGACGATCGCGCGCAAGCGCAAGGTCCCGGTCGTCAGCGGCGTCAAGGAGTCGATCGAGGTCGTGTCCGACACCGTCCCGGTCGTCGACTTCTGGCCGTTCCGCTATGCGACGAGCTACGAGCTCAAGCCCGGCTGCAGCCCGCTGCCGCCGAACGACCCGGGCTTCGGGGCGTGCTACGCGCCGGTCGGGGATTTCCCGGAGGTCGACCTCTCGCTCAAGCAGGTCTACACGCTCATCATCGCGGCGTTCGGCCAGATCCTCGTGCCGATCATGTAGCGTGTCGCCGCAGGCGCCGCGATTGACGCGGAAAGCCCCGGCTCGCTACCTTTTCGCTCTCGTTCGGTCTTATTCGCTGTCACCCCAGCGCTCCAGGGACGCCAACGCCATGTCGCTCAGCATCACGATCGATCTTTCCGACAACGACCTCCTGCACTTCCAGGAGGCCGTCAAGCGCGCGCAGGAAGGCGCGGGGACCAGGTCCGCGAAGGAAATCACCGAAGCGGCGGGCCAGTTGCTGAAGGAGGCCGAAGGCAAGCAGGTCCCGGAATTCATCTCGCAGCGGCTTTGCAAGCTCGAGGCGCTCATCAACATGGTCGTCGACGACGGCTGGGGCCTTTCGGGGGAGGACAAGCAGCGCGTGCTGACGGCGCTGACGTATTTCGCCGACCCCAAGGACGTGATCCCCGACAGCGTACCGGTCGTCGGCCTGCTCGACGACGCGATCATGATCGAGCTGTGCGTGCGCGAGCTCAAGCACGAGGTCGATGCGTACGAGGACTTCTGCAGCTACCGCAAGAAGGAAGCCGAGGAGCGCGGCGTCGAGGCGAGCTCGCTGCTGCGCGCGGACTGGCTCGACGAGCGTCGCGTCGAGCTGCAGGAACGCATGCGCCGCCGGCGCACGGGCAGCTACGCCGGCACCCCCGGCATGTCGTCGGTGTTCGGCGTCCGCTGACCCGCAGCGGAACTCACTGCACCGTCCAGCCGCCGTCGACGACGATGCACTGGCCGGTGATGTTGCGCGCGACCGGCGAGACGAGGAACTCGACGATGCCGGCGAGCTCCTCGAAGCTGATGAAGACGCCTTTCGGCATCGGCTTGAGCATGATCTCGCTGACCACCTGCGCTTCGGGGATGCCGTGCTGGCGCGCCTGCGCCGCGACCTGCTGGTCGACGAGCGGCGTCTTGACGTAGGTCGGGCAGACCGTGTTGATCGTGATGTCGGCATCGAACGTCTCGAGCGCGACGACCTTCGAGAACCCGACGAGGCCGTGCTTCGCCGCGACGTACGCGCTCTTGAACTTCGAGCCGACGATCGAGTGGATCGAGCCGATGTTGACGATGCGGCCGTAGCCGCCCGCGCGCATCGCCGGCAGCACGGCGCGCGTCATGCGCGCAGCCCCGGTCAGCATGACGTCGACGAGCAGCGCCCATTTCTCCGGCGGGAATTCCTCGAGCGGGGAGACGTGCTGCAGCCCCGCGTTGTTGACGAGCACCTCGATCGGCCGCGACGCCGAGGCGACGACACTCGCGACCGCGTCGTTCTTCGTGACATCGAGCGCGTGCGACTCGGCCGAGCGCCCCGCCTTGCGGATCGCATCGGCGGTCGCCTGCGCGGCGCCCGCGTCGAGGTCGGTCGCGACGATGTGGTGGCCGGCGTGCGCGAGCAGCTCGGCAAGCCCCTGGCCGATGCCGCTGCCGGCGCCGGTGATGAGGATGGTGCGGGATTTCATGCGGACCTCCGGGTTGCCGGCTAGCCTAGCAAGCCCGCGACGACGCTCCGACGTACGGAAGTCCAATGACGCCCACGCGCACGCTCGATTTGGTCCCACGCGTGTGTCGAATCGCTGCCTCGTCGCTGCCCTTCCGGCAACACTCGGTGCGTGCGCAACGGGGCGCGCGACCGCGCCCGCATCGCGCGGCGACAACCAGGTGAGCGCACCGGACTTCCTCGTCTCGGAGCTGCGCGTCACGCGCCACGCCGCGTCCGACGACCTGCTGACCGCGGGCCTCCGACTGGACGGGCTCCGCGCGCCCGCGGCGCCGACTGTCGCCGACGCGGCGGCCCCGACGCCCGCGGAGCTGCGCCGGCGTGCGTTCTACGCGAACTGGCGCGGGATCGCGCATCTTTCCGACCCCGCGTTCGCGCCGCTGCCCGCGGTCCCGGGCCGCGAGTACTCGGCGTTCGCGCGCATCGACGGCGCGCGCGCATCGCATCGCGTGCTCGTGCAGGTGCCCGATACGTTCGATGCGGCGAAACGCTGCCTCGTCGTCGCGCCGGCGTCGGGCTCGCGCGGCGTCTACGGCGCGATCGCGCTCGCGGGCCCGTGGGCGTTGCCGCGTGGCTGCGCGGTCGCCTACACCGACAAGGGCGCCGGCAGCGGCGTGTTCGATTTCGACAGCGGCACCGGCGTCGCGCTCGACGGGACGCGCGCGGCGCGCGGCGCCGCGGCGCTCGAGTTCGATCCGGGCGGCGTCGCCGCGGCACCGCACGCGGTCGCGTTCAAGCACGCGCATTCGGGCGACAACCCCGAAGCCGACTGGGGCCGCCACGTGCTCCAGGCGGCGTGGTTCGGCCTCCACGCGCTCGACCTTGCGTATCCGCGGCACGCGCCGTTCACCGCGGCGAACACGCGCATCCTGGCGACCGGCGTCTCGAATGGCGGCGGCGCGGCGCTGCGCGCGAGCGAGCAGGACGACGAGGGCCTCGTCGACGCGGTCGTCGTCGCGGCGCCGAACGTGCTCGCGCCGGGCGCGCGTTCGCTCTACGACGTCGCGACCGAGGCCGCGCTCTACCAGCCGTGCGCGCTGCTCGCGCAGCCCGGAATCCCGCACCTGCTGCCCGAGGCCGCGTGGCGCGCGGCGGCGATCGCGCGCTGCGCGTCGCTCGAGGCCGCCGGCTTGCTCGAGCGCGGCGACCCGCAGGCGCAGGCCGCCGCGGCGCTCGCGAAGCTGCGCGCCGCCGGATGGACCGACGGCCCGCTCGCGATGTCGGGCGTCCATCTCGGCACCGACCTGTG
>DATLNY010000175.1:0-3263 GCA_035536495.1 Candidatus Saccharimonadia bacterium
CGCACTGCTCGCGCGTCTCGGCGCCGAGCGCGAGGTCGCGGTCAAGTACCACCCGCGCGAGGATGAGCGCGACGCGTTGTCACTCGAAGGCGCGGGCGCGCGGCTGCTGCCGCACGGACTGCCGGCCGAGCTGGCGTTCACGCGCCTGCGTCGGGGCGGCATCGTGCTCGGCGAAGCCTCGACCGCGCTGCTCGCGGCGCGCTGGCTGCGCCCGGACCTGCGCGTCATGGACCTCGGGCTCGCGCAGGCGCCGTTCGCGCGTCTCGCGCAGGGTTTCCTCGCCGCGCGCGGGGTGACGCCCGCGGCGCTCTGAGCCGGGCGGGGCTTGCAGTCCATCCGCGCTGCGTCCAACATGCCGCGTCGCTTTTTTGCAACGCGCATTCTTCACCACCGACGGTGCCCATGTCCGCCGCGAACATCCTCGTCGTCGACGACGAGCCCGACATCCGCGAGCTCATCCGCGACATCCTCGAGGACGAGGGCTTCTCGGTCGCCGTCGCCGAGAACGCCGAGGCCGCGCGCGAGGCGCGCCGCAGCCGCCGGCCGGACCTCATCCTGCTCGACGTCTGGATGCCCGACACCGACGGCATCACGCTCCTGCGCGAATGGGACGAGCGCGGCGGCGCGGGCTGCCCCGTCGTCATGATGTCGGGCCACGGCACGATCGAAACCGCCGTCGAGGCGACGCGCCTCGGCGCCTACGACTTCATCGAGAAGCCCATTTCGCTCGCGAAGCTCCTGCTGACGCTCAACCGCGCGCTCGAAGCGGGCCGGCTGCAGCAGGAATACGAAGGGCTCAAGCGCCAGCTCCCGAGCCTCGCCGAGCCGATCGGCGGCGGCCGCACGATGGCGGCGCTCAAGGCGCAGCTCGAGCGCGTCGCGGTCAGCGATGCGCCCGTGCTGATCGTCGGCGAGCCCGGCAGCGGCCGCGAGACGATCGCGCGATACCTGCACGCGAAAGGCGGGCGGCGCGCCGGCCCGTTCGTGCGCGTCTCGCTTTCCGCGCTGCCGCGCGAGCGCGCCGCGCCGCTGTTGTTCGGCAGCGAGGAGAGCGGCGCCGTCAGCTATGGTTTCCTCGACCAGGCCCAGGGCGGCACGCTCTACCTCGACGGCATCGGCGAGCTCGAGCTCGGCGCGCAGCACGAGCTCGCGATCGCGCTCGAGGCGCGCAGCTTCGTGCGCGCGGCCGGCAGCACGCCGGTCGCGCTCGACCTGCGCGTCATGGCGTCGTCGTCGCGCGAGCTCGAGGCCGAAGTCCGCGCGGGCCGCGTGCGCGAGGAGCTGATGTACCAGTTGAACGTGCTGCCGCTTTCGGTGCCGCCGCTGCGCGAGCGCAGCGAGGACGTGCCGGAGCTGCTTGCGTACTTCGCCGACCAGTTCGCGACGCGCGACAACCTGCCCTACCGGCGCTTCGCGACCGCCGCGCAGAACCGCCTGCGCCTGCACGGCTGGCCCGGTAACCTGCGCGAGCTGCGCAACCTCGTGCAGCGCCTCTTGATCCTCGGCGGCGCGGGCGACATCGAGGTGCCCGAGGTCGAGCAGGCGCTCGGCGCGTCGCTTGCGCCGCCACGTCCCGCGCGCGGCGGCGACTTCTCGATCGACTATTCGCTGCCGCTGCGCGACGCGCGCGACCAGTTCGAGCGCGCCTACCTTTCCTATCTGCTCAAGCAGGCCGAAGGCAGCGTCGGCAAGCTCGCGACGATGGCGGGCATGGAACGAACGCACCTCTACCGCAAGCTGCGCGACCTCGGCATCGACATCAAGAACGAGCGCGGCGCGTGAAGATCCTGATCCTCGGCGCGGGTACCGTCGGCACGTCGGTCGCCGCGGCGCTCGCTTCCGAGAACAACGACATCACCGTCGTCGATACCGACGCGCTGCGCCTTCGCGAGCTCGCCGAGAAGATCGACCTGCGCACGGTGCAGGGCTTCGCGTCGCATCCTTCGGTGCTCGCGCAGGCCGGGGCCGAGGACGCCGACCTCGTCATCGCGGTCACGAACGCCGACGAGGTCAACATCGTCGCGTGCCAGGTCGCCGATGCGATCTTCAAGACGCCGACGAAGATCGCGCGCATCCGCGAGGCCGAGTACCTCGCGCGGCCCGAGCTGATCTCGCGCGGGCGCTCGTCGATCGACGTCGTCATCAGCCCCGAGCAGCTCGTCTGCAACCACCTCGAGCGGCTGATCGAATATCCCGGCGCGTTGCAGGTGCTCGACTTCGCCGACGGCCGCGCGCAGCTCGTCGCGGTGCGCGCGCTGCCGGGCGGCGCGCTCGTCGGCCTGCCGATCCGCGAGCTGCGCGGGCACCTGCCGCCGAACGTCGATGCGCGGGTCGCTGCGATCTTCCGGCGCGGAAAGCCCGTCATGCCCGAGGGCATGACCGTCATCGAGGCCGAGGACGAGGTGTTCTTCCTCGCCGACCGGCGCAACATCAAGCGCGTCATGCTCGAGCTGCGGCGTGCCGAAAAGCCGGTGCGGCGCATCTTCATCGCCGGCGGCGGCAACATCGGGCGCTCGCTCGCGAAGCGGCTCGAGGACAAGTACAGCGTCAAGGTGCTCGAACGCTCGCGCGAGCGCACGAAGGCGCTCGCCGAGTCGCTCTCGAACTCGATCGTGCTGATCGGCGACTGCGCCGACGAGGACCTGCTGCGCGAGGAGAACATCGACCAGACCGACATCTACTGCGCGCTGACGAACGACGACGAGGCGAACATCCTCTCGGCGATGCTCGCCAAGCGCCTCGGCTGCCCGCGCGTCGTCGCGCTGATCAACCGCCAGGCGTACGCCGAGCTCGTCGAGGGCTCGTCGATCGACATCGCGGTCTCGCCGCAGCAGGTCACGCTCTCGGCGCTGCTGACGCACATCCGCCAGGGCACGATGGTGCGCGTGCACTCGCTGCGGCGCGGCGCGGCCGAGGCGATCGAGGCCGTCGCGATCGGCGACCGGCGCACCTCGCGCATCGTCGGGCGCGCGGTCGAGGAGCTCGAGCTGCCGCCCGGCACGACGATCGGCGGGATCGTGCGCGGCGAGGAGCTCCTGATCGCGCACCACGACCTGGTCATCGAAGCGAACGACCACTTGATCGTGTTCCTCGTCGACCGGACGCAGTCGCGCAAGGTCGAGCTGATGTTCCGCGCCGATGCGACGATCTGAGCGGCGCCGGGTGGCGCGCGCGGAGCGCTGAGGATGCGATTCTTCGTCGTCCAGCGCATCCTCGGGGTCATCGTCGCGCTCTCGGGCGTGCTGATGCTGCCGGCGCTCGGC
>DATLNY010000176.1:0-5047 GCA_035536495.1 Candidatus Saccharimonadia bacterium
CGCACCGCAGAGGTGGCTCGTCGAAAGCCAGCGGTTCGGCACCTCGCAGCGTGCATGGAACGCCGGGTCGTCGGACCATTCGTCGACGTCGATCTTCGCGGCGGTGCGGAACCAGACCGCGTTCGCGTCGTGCGCGTTGTCGCGCGCAAGCCCGAGCTGGCGCTTGAGCAGCCCGGCGCGGCCCGATGCATCGACGAGCCAGCGCGCGCGGGCGCAATGCCGCTTCCCGTCGCGCTCGAACTCGACGGCGTGCGCCGCGGCGCCGTCGCCGAGCGCGATCGAACGCACGACCGCGCCGTCGAGGAAGCGGATTCCGTGCGCCGTCGCATGCTCGCCGAGGAAGTTCTCGAGCACGCCGCGGTCGAGCTGCCAGCCCGGCGTCGAGAGATAGCGGCTCGCGCCGAGCTCGAGGCAGTCGTCGATCGAGTCGCGCCCCTCGCTGAAGAAGAAGCGGAAGCCGAATTTCTTGAGCTGCCGCGCCTCGAGGTGCTCGCGCAGCCCGAGCACCGTGTCGAAGTAGTTGCCGCCGATCTCGACCGAGGATTCGCCGACCTTGTGCGTCGCTTCCGGTACCGGGTGGCGCTGGCGCTCGACGACGAGCACGTCGAGCCCCGCGAGCCGCTGCTTCAGCTGCAGCGCGAGCGTCAGGCCCGCGAGCCCGCCGCCGACGATGACGACGTCGGCATCGAGCACGGTCGGCGTGTCGTCCATGCCGCTCGCCGTCACGAGTCGATGAGGATCGGACCGCGCGCGCGCGATCGCACGAGGCCGCCGAGGAACATGCCGCGACGCGCGAGCTTCCACGCGACCATGCGCGTGATCTTCAGGATGTCGGCGACGGGCCGGAAGTGACTCGGCCGCCGGCCCGCGTGGTAGCGCGCGAAGATCGGGACGCCCGCGATCGGGAAGCCCGCGCGTGCCGCCTCGATCAGGATCTCGCTCTCGAACGTGAAGCCGCCGCTCGCCGGCAGCGCGACCGACTCGATCAGCGCGCGCGGATAGAGCCGCTGCCCGCACTGCGAGTCGAGCACGCGCACGCCGCAGGCCCAGGACACCCAGAAGTCGGCGAACGCGTTGGCGAAATGCCGCAGCGCCGGGCGCGGGCCGAGTCGCTGCGTGCGCGCGCACAGCACGCGCGCGGTCGGTGAGCGCAGGTGCGCGGCGACGCGGCGCGGCACGTCGGCCGCGGCGTGCTGGCCGTCGCCGTCGAGCGTCACGACGGCCGTCGCGCCGTCGGCGAGCGCCGCGGCGAAGCCGTCCTTGAGGCTCTGGCCCGTGCCGAGGGTCCGCTCGTGCCGGACGACCGTGACGGGAAGGTCCGCGATCGCCGCGCCGGTGCCGTCGCGCGAGCCGTCGTCGACGACATAGACGGGATGGCCGAGCGCGAGCGTGTCGCTCACGACCTCGCGGATGGCGAGTGCCTCGTCGAGCGCCGGGATCACGATCGCGATCTTCATGGGGTCCCCGCCGGCATGACCGTCAGCTCGAGCGTAAGCCCGGCGGAAAGCGGTGTGCAAACGATGCGTTCGGTGTCCGCGGCGACGGCCGCGTGCAGCTCCAGCGCGCGTGCGAGCGGGTTGCCGGCCGCGAGCCCGGCGTGCGGTGCGAGCTCGTCGCCTTCGCGGCGCTCGCGCGTGCGCCACTCGATCCGGTGCGTCGAGCGCTCGCTGCGCTCGCGCGCGGCGACGAGCGCGGTGCCGAACTGGCCGCGGCTGTCGCAGACGGTCCGCATCGGGCCAACCGCTTCGATGTCGTAGGCGACGTAGAGCACGCGTCCGGCATCCTCGGCCTGCAGCAGCGCCTCGAGCAGGCCGACGGCCCAGGTCTCGCGCCACGCCGACAGCGAGGTCGCCGGCGCGTGGCAGCCGGTCGCGATCGTCCAGTACCCCGACGCTGCGTTGTGGACCGAGTTGTGGAAGCGCGTCGGTGAGATCTCGCGCGGCTCGGTCGCGAGCGTGCGGCACATGTAGTCGCTGATGACGAGGTCGCCCTCGGTCGAGGCGAACACGCACGGCAGCGTCGCAGGGTCCGCGCCGGCCGCGGCGCATGCGTCGGATGCGACCGCGAGCGCGATCGCGACGGTGTCGGGGGCGCGCCGGCGCTCGGTCGGCGCGAGCAGCGCAGGCGAAGGGCGCGGCGCGGGTGGATCGGCCGGACCCGCTTCGCTACGCCAGACGCGCACCGCGTGCGCATGGCTCGGCAGGCTCGGCGTCCACAGCGCGATGCCGTCCAGGTGGCACGCGCGCGTCACGGGGTGCATCACGGGGTGCGTCCATGGCCGAACACGAGCGTCGCGTTGTTGCCGCCAAAGCCGAACGAATTGCTCGCGACGTACCGCAGCTCGGCGTCCTCGTTGCCGATGCGGACCTGCGGCCCGCACGCGGGATCGAGCTCGCGCGCGTTGAGCGTGCCCGGCGCGAAACCGTGCTCGAGCGCGAGCAGCGCGATCGTCGCCTCGACGATGCCGGCCGCGCCGAGCGTGTGGCCGGTCCAGCCCTTGGTCGAGCTCGCGCGCGTCGTCGCCGGGAACATCGCGGCCAGCACGGTCGCTTCGACTTCGTCGTTCTTCGCGCTCGCGGTGCCGTGCGCGTTGACGTAGTCGATCGCGTCCGGCTCGAGGCCCGCGCGCGCGAGCGCGTCCTCGAGCGCGAGCCGCGCGCCGAGCCCGTCGGGATGCGGCGACGACATGTGGTGTGCGTCGCTCGATTCGCCGTAGCCGAGCAGCCGCGGCGCGGCGCCGCCGCGCTCGTCGCGCTCGAGCAGCGCGAATCCGCCGCCTTCGCCGAGGCTGAGCCCGCGTCGCTCGCGGTCGAACGGCCGGCACGGCTCCGGCGACACGAGCTCGAGCGAGTTGAAACCGAACAGCACGCTGCCGCAGAGCGTGTCGACGCCGCCGACGATCGCGGCGTCCGCGACGCCTGCGTCGATGAGGCGCGCGGCCTGCGCGAACACCTTGGCGCTCGACGAGCACGCGGTCGCGACCGTCACGCAATACCCGTCGAGCCCGAGCGCTGCCTGCACGAAGTCGCCGAGCGAATGCGGCGTGTGCACGATCGGACGGCGCAGCGGCTCCGGGTACAGGCCCTCCGGCGTGACGTCCCGGTAGCCTTCCTCGCACGCGCCGATGCTCGAGGTCGAGGTGCCGAGCACGAGCGCGATGCGCGCCGCGCCGTACCGCGCGCGCGCGGCGGCCGCGGCCTGCGCGAAGCCGTCCGCGTTGAGCGCGATCCACGCGAGGCGGTTGTTGCGGCACTCCCATTCGCCGAGCGCCGGCGGCAGGGGCGCGTGCTCGAGCCCGTCGACGCGCCCGATGAACGTCGCCAACGGATCGTCGCCGAAGTCGTTCGGCCGCAGGCCCCCGCGGCGGCTGCGCAGCGCGTCGAGCAGTGCGGCCTTGCCGACGCCGGTGGCCGATGTCGCGGTATAGGCGCTGATGCGCAGGGGTCGGATCGGGGAAGGCACGGCGCGGACTGAAAATCGGGCCGGCGAGTATAGGCGAACGCCCGCCGTTCCCGCGCGGGGCAGCGGAGCGACGTTCGCGCTTGTCGTACGATCGAGCGATGCGCCGCATCTCGCTCGAGGGCAAGTTCGCCGCCGCGCTGGCAACGGCCGCCGCGCTCGGCGCGGCGCTCGCGACGGCCGCCGGGAGCGTGCTCGGGTACGAGGCGACGACATTCGGCGCCGCGCTGCTGATCGCGGTGCCGCTCGTGATCGCGTTCGCGCGCCGGTTCATGCGGCCGGTCACGGAGCTGTTTCGCACGCTTTCCGGCGCGGTCGCGAGCTTCCGCGACGGCGACTTCAGCTTCTCGATCCACCGCGGCCGCGACGACGAGCTCGGCGATCTCGTGACCGTGCACAACGAGCTCGGACGCGTGCTGCGCGAGGAGCGGCAGAACCTGTTCCAGCGCGAGCTGCTGCTGCACACCGTCGTGCAGAACACCCCGAACGCGCTCGTCCTGGTCGACGCAGAGGACCACATCGTCTACGCCAACACGGCGGCGCGCCAGATGTTCAACGGCGGGCGCAAGCTCGAGGGCCTCTCGTTCTCGCGGGTCCGGGCCGAAAGCCCGCCGACGCTCGACGAAGCGGTGTCGTCGGGGCAGGACGGGATCTTCGCGGCCGCGATCGCCGGCCACGACGAGTCGTTCCACCTCGCGCAGCGCGGATTCCAGCTCAACGGCCGGCCGCACCGGTTGTTCCTGTTCAAGCGCATGACGCGCGAGCTCTCCCGGCAGGAAGTCGCGACCTGGAAGAAGGTCATCCGTGTCATCAGCCACGAGCTCAACAACTCGCTCGCGCCGATCTCCTCGCTCGCGCATTCCGGACGCGAGCTCGCGCAGAGCGCCGACCCTCGGCTTGCGCGCGTGTTCGACGTCATCGAGGAGCGCGCGCGGCACCTCGACGGATTCATCCGCGGCTATGCGACGTTCGCGAAGCTGCCGACGCCGCGCATCGAGCCGGTCGACCCCGCGCCGTTCGTCGATTCGCTGCGCGCGCACTATGCGTTCGCGCTCGAGGGCGCGCTGCCCGAGCGGGCGCTCGCGTTCGATCCCGCGCAGCTTTCGCAGGTGCTGATCAACCTGCTCAAGAACGCGCACGAGTCGGGCTCGCCGCCGGATTCGATCGCGCTCGAGGTCCGCGACCTCGGCCCCGAATGCCGGTTCGAGGTGCGCGACCGGGGCGCCGGCATGACCGAGGCCGTGATGACCCAGGCGCTCGTGCCGTTCTACTCGACCAAGCGCAGCGGCACCGGCCTCGGGCTCGCGCTCGCGCGCGAGATCGTCGAGGCGCACGGGGGCCGGCTGTCGCTCTCGAACCGGGCGGGCGGGGGACTCGCCGTCGCGCTGACGCTGCCGGCGGTTTCGCCGGTCCCGGCCGCGCGGCCGGCGGCCACGATCGCTGGCGTCGATCGACGGCCCGGATGAGGGCCCGGACGAAATCGCCGAGCACCCGATCGCGTCGATTGCCGGTTCACCCGGGGGTCGCCGAGCCCGCGGAACGCCATGTTATTCTCGGGCCGCCTCCGGCGCGCGGTCCATGACGTCCT
>DATLNY010000177.1:0-9833 GCA_035536495.1 Candidatus Saccharimonadia bacterium
CACGTCGCGGCCGGCGAGGATCGCGGGCAAGCTCTCGGCCTGGATCGGCGTGGTCTTCGTGTAGCCGAGGGCGTCGATCGCCTGCGCGAGCGGCGCCGGCAGGTTCAGTGCGGAGAAATCATGCATGCGCGCATGATCGCACTTCGCTCTAGGGCTCATCCTCGAACAGCGTGCGCCAGCCGTCGGGACCGAGCTTTCGCATCGTCTCGATGTTGCGCTCGAAGATCGCCGCGACGTCGGGGTGCGCGGCGACCGCTGACTCGACCGAAGCCTCGCGCAGCAGGTGCAGGGTCGGGTAGGGCGAGCGGTTCGTGTAGTTGCTCGCGTCGTCGGCCGACGTGTTCGCGTACTGGTACGCCGGATGGAAGCTCGCGACCTGGATTTCGCCCTCGAGCCCGAGTGCCGCGAGCGTCGCGTCGGCGACGTCGAGGAAGTCGTTGTAGTCGAGGAAATCGGTCAGCGCGTGCGGGTGGATCAGCAGCGTCGTTTCGACTTCCGCGGGCGGTGTCGACGCGAGCGACACGAGCTCGCGCTCGAGCTCGGCCTGCAGCGCTTGCGCGTCGCGCGCATCGCTGACGACGAAGCGGATCGCGCCGCGCGCATGCACGGCCTTCGCGAAGGGGCAGAGGTCGAGGCCGATCACCGCGCGCTCGAGCCAGCGTCGCGTCGTCTCGAGCACTTCTTCCGGGGTCGTCACTTCTTCTGCTTCGCCTGAAGCATCGACTTGAGATCCGCAAACGGATTCGAGCTCGCGGCCGCAGCGGGTGCGTCGCCCGCGAGGCTCCCCGCGGCATGATCGATCAATCGCGAGTGCTCGTTGTCGTGGCAATAAACGCACAGCAGCTCCCAGTTGCTGCCGTCGGGCGGATTGAAGTCGTGGTCGTGGTTGCGGTGGTGCACGGTGAGCTCGGACAGGTTCGCGCGCGTGAATGTCCGGGCGCAGCGGCCGCAGACCCACGGATACAGCTTGAGCGCCTGCTCGCGGTAGCCCTGGCCGCGCTCGAGCGCAGCGCGCCGAGCGTCGGCGACGACGCGGTCGAGCTTGCCGTGGTCGATGGGTCTGGCCATGCGGCAATTCTAGCTTCGCGCGGCGGATTCTTACCCGCCGCCGCGCGCGATGCCGACTGCGCGCGGGCGCGCGCGCCGTCATCGTGGGCACCCGGCAAGCGGAGGCCGCTCGGGTGACGATGCATCGATCGTGTGCGTATGTAGCCGTCGCGCTCTCGTTGGCGTTCGCCGCGCCGTCGGGTCCCGTCACCGCGCAACCGGTGTACCGGTGCGTCGATGCGGCCGGGACGAGGTTCCAGGACAGGGCCTGCGATGCGGGCGCAGAGGGTGAGCGCCTCGAGCTCGTCGCAGCGCAGGTCACGACGGCGCCGCCGCCCGCCGTCCGCGAGCTCGTCGAACGCTACGAGGCGCGCCGCGTGCCCGTCGTGCGCGGGCGCGGTGCGCCCGCTGCGAAGTCGCGCGCGCAGCGACCGGCGTATCGGTGCACCGAGGATTCCGGCCGCGTCGCCTGGCTCAACCGGCCGTGTCCGGCGCCCCGCGCGCGCAAGGGCGCGCGCGCACCGGGCATGCGGCAGGAGCTCGTCACGCAGCGCGAAGCCTGCGAAGGGCGGCACGCGTCGCTCGATCCGTACGAGCGCGACAAGCGCGGGCCGCCGACGTGCCGCTGATGAAGCTTGCGCGCAAGAAACGGGGCGGCCTCGAAGCCGCCCCGCCGGCGACGCGACCGCGGGGTCGCGTCACATCGTCAGTCTTCCGCGCCGAGCGACTGATACCCCGCCGGCGGATCGAGCGAGAACCGCGCGGGATCGAGCGGCTGGTCGAACGCGAAGCCGAACGCCATCGTCATCGACGCGCCGTCGCCGAGCGACATCGAAAGCGGCAGGCCGTCCGCATTCGCCCACAGCTCGGTGCGATGCCCGCCGAGCTCGAGAGCCCAGCCGTGGGCCGTCTCGCCGCCGATGACGCGCGTGCCCGGCAATCGCGCCGCCTGGCCCTGGAAGCTGCGCAGTTCCTCGAGCCAGTCGAGCGATTCGTCGCCGGTGCCGCCGGGCACGAACGCGAACGGCGCGGCCTGTTTCGGTGCGTGCAGCAGCGAGACACCGGCGCCGCGCGTCGAATCGAGCACGACGCTCAGATCGCTGCCGATGTCGACACGGACCTGTCCCGCGCGCGTCGCGCTTACGGTGTTGCGCGGCATCGGCGTGCCAGCCACCGTCTGGTCGATCGTCATGACCAGCGTCGAGAACTCGCGGAAGTGGCGCTGCACGTCGGCGAACGCGATCGCGTCGCGGCTGACGAGCATCGGCAGGAGCGCGATCGCGACGAACGCGCACGCAGCCGCCGTGGCGCCGGCGAGTCGCGCGTACCGCGGCGCCGGCCTCGTGCGTGCGTGCGACAGGCGCTCGACGAGCCGGTGCTGGGCCGCATCGGCCGAGGCGGCGGACGGAATGGTCTCGCGCAGTGCGGCGAGGTGCGCGTCGTAGCGCGGATCGAGCGTGGTCGTCATGAATGCGTCTCCGGCGGATTCGAAGGGTCGGCTAATCGACGTTCCAGATGGCGCGCCGCGCGGTGCAGCGCGACGCTGACGGTGTTGGGGCGCAGGCCGGTCAGCGCGGCGATCGCGTCGATCTCGAGGCCCTCGAGCATCCGCAGCGCGAACACCTGCGACTCGCGCGCCGGAAGGTGCGAGAGCGCGTCACGCAATTGCGCGGCGCGCTGCATCCGCGCGAGGTCCGCGTCGGGACCGGGGCCCGCGGCGGGCGCGGCCTCGGCGCCGAACAGCGCGTACCAACGCCCCCAGCGGCGTCGGTGCCGCAGCCGGTCGATCGCGAGCCGCGTCGCGCTCGCGCGCAGCAGCGCGGGCCACGAGACGACTTCGCGCGGCGGCTTCTCGACGAGACGCAGGAACACTTCCTGCTGCACGTCCTCGGCGCCCGGACCGTCGCCGAGCACGCGGTAGGCCGACTCGAACACGGCGCGGCCGTACAGGCGCGCAAGCTCGGCGGGGCTGGACGTTTCGGCGGCTTCGGTCATCAGGCAGGCGGCTTCCGGTATCGGCATCACGAGGGCTCCCGTTTTGCCTACTGACGCGCGGGAGCGCTGCGCATTACATCGCCGCCGCCGTCAGGGTCCGATCGGCTCGGGCGCGACCGCGTCGTGCAGCTCGCGCAGCATCGCGGCGAGCGCGACGCTGTCGTCGAACGCCGTCGCATCGATCGACGCGATCGGCTGCACGACACTCGCGGTGTTGACGAGGAACGCGGCGCGAAAATGCGCGAGCTCGTCCGCGTGGACCGGGCGCCGGACCTGGGCGATGCCTCGCGCCGCGAGCGCGCCCTCGAGCAACTGCTGCGTGATTCCCCGCAGTGCCGGGGCGTCCGGCCAGACCACGCCGGCGCCATCGTGGAAACCGACGTTCCAGATCGTGCCCTCGGAGATTTCGCCGGTGGCGCTCGCGAACAGCGCGTCGTCGAAGCCTGCGAGCTGCGCGAGCCGACGCTGGTGGAACAGCCCGAACGTGCCGACGTGCTTGACGTGCGGCAGCTCGCGCGCGTACTGCACCGTGCGTACGCGCACCGGTGCGTGCGCGACGGGCGCAGGCGCGCCGAGCGAGACGAAGACGTCGGGCTCCGCGGGCACGGCGAGCGCCTCGCGGTCGAGCGCGCGCGAATGGACGTTGACGCGGACCGAGGCAGGCCCGATTCGGGATGCGAGCGCGTGCGCGAGGTAGCCGCGGACCCGCGACGGATCGAGCGGCCGCCCGAACAGCTCGCGCGACGCCGCATCGAGCCGTGCGAGGTGCAGCGACAGGCCGCGCACCCCGCCGTCACGGAACTGCATCACGGTGAAATGGCCGTAGTTGAACGCCGCGATCCGCCGCACGTCGTCGAGCGTCGCAGGGCCGCCATTGGCTTCGATGCAGGAGTCGGGCATCGTTCGATCGGGCTCGCGGACCGCGCTGGATTGCGCGTGCGCATTATGCGGCGCGTTCGCGCTGCGGCGTTCGCGCGAGCGGATCGGAACGGCCTGCGCCGCCGCTATCATCGTGTGCATCCGCCCGCACGAGGACGCCCCCGCATGAAGAGCCGCGCCGCGGTCGCATGGGAAGCCGGCCAGCCGCTGTCTCTCGAGGAGGTCGACGTCGAAGGCCCGCGCGCGGGCGAAGCGCTCGTGCAGATCCGGGCGACCGGCGTGTGCCACACCGACGCGTTCACGCTGTCCGGCGAAGATCCCGAAGGGCTGTTCCCGGCGATCCTCGGCCACGAAGGCGGCGGCGTCGTCGTCGAGGTCGGCGCGGGCGTCACGAGCGTCAAGCCCGGCGATCACGTCATCCCGCTCTACACGGCCGAATGCCGCAGCTGCAAGTTCTGCCGCTCGGGCAGGACGAACCTCTGCCAGGCGATCCGCGCGACGCAAGGCCGCGGCGTCATGCCCGACGGCAGTTCGCGCTTCTCGGTGCGCGGAAAGCCCGTGCACCACTACATGGGAACGAGCACCTTCAGCGAGTACACGGTCGTGCCGGAGATCGCGCTCGCCGTGATCTCGAAGGACGCGCCGCTCGAGAAGGTCTGCCTGCTCGGGTGCGGCGTCACGACCGGGATCGGCGCGGTGCTCAACACCGCGAAGGTCGAACCCGGCAGCACGGTCGCGGTGTTCGGCCTCGGCGGCATCGGGCTCGCGGTGATCCAGGGCGCGGTGATGGCGAAGGCCGCGAGGATCATCGGCATCGACACGAACCCCGGCAAGTTCGAGCTCGCGCGAAAGCTCGGCGCGACCGATTGCGTCGACCCGAAGGACCACGACGTGCCGATCCAGCAGGTCATCGTCGAGATGACCGACGGCGGCGTCGACTACAGCTTCGAGTGCATCGGAAACGTCGAAGTCATGCGTGCCGCGCTCGAGTGCTGCCACAAGGGCTGGGGCGAAAGCATCGTGATCGGAGTCGCCGGTGCCGGCCAGGAAATCCGCACGCGGCCGTTCCAGCTCGTGACGGGGCGCGTCTGGCGTGGCAGCGCGTTCGGCGGCGTGCGCGGCCGCACGCAACTGCCGGGCATGGTCGAGCAGGCGATGGACGGAACCATCGCGCTCGACCCGTACATCACGCATACGCTGCCGCTCGAACGCATCAACGAGGCGTTCGAGCTGATGCACGCGGGCAAGAGCATCCGCACCGTCATCCACTACTGACGATGCAGCGGATCGAGCGACATCGCAGCCACGACGGCTGGCAGGACGTCTACACGCACGCGTCCGACGCGCTCGCGTGCGAGATGCGCTTCGCGGTGTACCTGCCGCCGCAGGCCGAAGCGCGCGCGTGCCCGGTGCTGTACTGGCTGTCGGGCCTGACCTGCACCGAGCAGAACTTCGTTACGAAGGCACACGCGCAGGCACATGCGGCCCGGCACGGAATCATCGTCGTCGCGCCCGACACGAGCCCGCGCGGCGAGGGTGTTGCCGACGATCCGTCGTACGACCTCGGCCAGGGCGCAGGGTTTTACGTCGATGCGACGCAAACGCCGTGGTCGCGCCACTACCGCATGCACGAGTACGTCGCGCGCGAGCTGCCCGCACTGATCGAGCGCGAGTTCCCGGCGACCCGCGCACGCGCGATCAGCGGGCATTCGATGGGCGGGCACGGCGCGCTCGTCGTCGCGCTGCGCAATCCCGGACGCTACGCGTCGGTGTCGGCGTTCTCGCCGATCGTCGCGCCGGGGCGCGTGCCGTGGGGCGAGCGCGCGTTCGGCGCGTACCTCGGCGCCGATCGCGACGCCTGGCGCGCGTGGGACGCGTGCGAGCTCGTGCGCGATGCGGCCGAGCGACTGCCATTGCTCGTCGACCAGGGCGGCGACGACGAATTCCTGGCCGTACAACTGAAGCCCGAGCTGCTCGAAGCCGCGTGCGCGGCGGCGGGCCATCCGCTCGAGTTGCGGCAACGACCCGGCTACGACCACAGCTACTACTTCGTCGCGTCTTTCCTGGCCGAGCACTTCGAGCACCACGGCGCCGCGTTGCTTGCCGCGACCGGCTGAAGAAACGCGGATCGCTCCGGCCGGCTCGCCGGCACCCGAAGTTGCAGAGCCCGCCGCGGCCCCGATCCACGGCACGCTTGGCATTTCGCGCGACGGCCTCGGGTGTACGCTCGCTGCCGCAGACCGGCACGGGGCAAAACGATGAACTGGCGATACCGCTTCACGCTCGTCAAGGGCACGGTGCCGGGAACCCAGGCCGCGAAGATTGCGCGCCAGGCGCTCGAAACCTGGCGCGCACTGAAGCCGCGCGAGCGCCAGTTCTCGATTGCGAGCGAGGGCGCGGAAGGGGAGTGGCTGCTGGCCGAAGTCTTCGACGACGGCGACGAGGAGTCGCCGTGCGAGGAACACGCGCCGTACTTCGCGCAGCACGGGCTCGACTGCCACACGACCGAAGCGGCCTGACGCCCACGGCGTCGTTCCGGCCGTCGCCCGCAGGCGGGGAGCCGTTGCCGCCGGGCGCTTCGGATCGCACGACACGCGATGCAGGAACCGGCGCCCTGCCGGGTTAGGATCGGCGCTCGTCCCGACACGGCGCATCCCGCATGAATGCTGCTGCCCTGCCTCCCGAGCGCATGCCTCGGCAGATCCCGTACATCATCGGCAACGAGGCGTGCGAGCGCTTCTCGTTCTACGGGATGCGCAACATCCTGACGCCGTTCCTCGTCGCGTCGCTGCTCGCGTACCTGCCCGAGGCGGACCGGCCCGGCGCTGCGAAGGACGTGTTCCACACCTTCGTCATCGGCGTGTACTTCTTCCCGCTGCTCGGCGGCTGGCTCGCCGACCGCTACTTCGGCAAGTACAACACGGTGCTGTGGTTCAGCGTGCTGTACTGCATCGGCCAGTTCATGCTGGTCGGCTTCAGCGACAACCGCATCGGCTTCTTCGCGGGGCTCGCGCTGATCGCCTTTGGATCCGGCGGGATAAAACCGCTCGTCGCGTCGTTCATGGGGGACCAGTTCGACCAGTCGAACAAGCGGCTCGCGAAGCTCGCGTTCGACGCGTTCTACTGGATCATCAACTTCGGCTCGCTGTTCGCATCGCTGCTGATGCCGGTGTTCCTGCGCGACTACGGGCCGAAGGTCGCGTTCGGGATCCCCGGCGTGCTGATGGTGATCGCGACGATCGTGTTCTGGATCGGTCGCAAGCAGTACGTCATGGTGCCGCCGACGGCCGCGTCGGATCCGCACTCGTTCCTGCGCGTCAGCCGCACCGCGCTGATGACGCAGCGGCCGGGAGAAGGCCGCGCGGGTTTCTACGTCGCGATGATCGGGCTCGTGTTCGCCGCGGCATCGCTAGCGACCGCGTCGAAGCTCGGTATCGTCTCGGCGATCTGCATGGCGATCGTCTGCGCCGTGACCGGTTTCGGCATCGGCACGTCGATGCAGCTCGAGCGCGCGCGCGGCGCGCATCCCGACGTCGCGGTCGACGGCGTGCGCGCAGTGCTGCGGCTCCTCATCGTGTTCGGTCTCACGACGCCGTTCTGGTCGCTGTTCGACCAGAAGGCCTCGACCTGGGTGCTGCAGGGCGCGGAGATGACGAAGCCGTCGTGGTTCGAGCCCGCGCAGATGCAGGCGCTCAACCCCGCGCTCGTGATGATCCTGATCCCGTTCAACAACCTCGTGCTCTATCCCGCGCTCAAGCGCCTCGGATGGGAGCCGACGGCGTTGCGGCGCATGACGACCGGCATCGCGTTCTCGGGTATTTCATGGATTGCCGCCGGCCTGATCCAGCTCGCGATCGACGGCGGTGAACCGACGACGATCGTCTGGCAGATGCTGCCGTACGCGCTGCTGACGTTCGGCGAGGTGCTCGTCTCCGCGACCGGGCTCGAGTTCGCGTACAGCCAGGCGCCGCCCTCGATGAAGGGCGTGATCATGAGCTTCTGGTACCTCGCCGTGACGATCGGCAACCTCTGGGTGCTGCTCGCGAACGCCGCGGTGCGCAACGAGGCGATCACGGGGCCGATCATCGCGACCGGCATCAGCATCACGGCGTTCCAGATGTTCTTCTTTGCGGGGTTTGCGTTGTTGGCGGCGATCGCGTTCGGGCTGTACGCGCGCGTCTATCCGATGCGCGACCATTACCGCCCCGTCGAAGCCGGGATCCGACCATGAAGCCGACCATCGTGACCCCGCTCGCCATGTTTCTTGTCGCCGGCAGCGCGGCGGCGGCGGTGACGCAATCCTCGCCGTCGAGCTTCAACATGCACCACGAGTTCGTGCTCGACGTGGCGCCCGCCGTCGCGTGGAAGGCATTGACCAAGCCGGGCAAATGGTGGCCGAAAGCGCATACGTGGTCCGGCGACGCGACGAACCTCACGCTCGAGCCGCGCGCCGGCGGCTGCTTCTGCGAAAAGTGGGATGGCGGGAGCGCCGAGCACGCGCGCGTCATCATGGCGCGGCCGAACCAGCTGTTGCGGATGCACGCTCCGCTCGGGCCGCTGCAGGAGATGGGTTTGTCGGTGCTGCTGACGATCACGCTCGAGCCGGCGGGCACAGGGACGAAGGCCACGGTCGCGTTCCGCGCGAGCGGTGACGAAAGCCATCATCTGGAACAGCTCGCTCCCGTGGTCGACCGCGTCGTCGGGGAGCAATGGGCGCGATGGGCGGCGTACGCGCGCGACGGCAAGGTTGCTCCCTGAGGACGCGTCGCCTTGGCTGACCTGCTGCAGCGGCTGCGACAGCGCAAGCTGGGGCAATGGGCCCTGGCCTATGCGGCCGCCGCGTGGCTGCTGCTGCAGGTCCTGGGGCTCGCGGCCGACAGCTACGAGTGGCCGCGAACGGTGATGCGCCTGGCGTTCGGTGTCGTCGTCGTCGGTTTCGCCGCAGCGCTGGTGCTTGCGTGGTACCACGGCGAGCGCGGCGAGCAGAAGGTCGGCGGTACGGAGCTTCTCATCATTGCGCTGCTGCTCGCCGTCGGCGGCGGGGTGCTGTGGCGGATCGAGCGCACGGTGCCGGTCGACGCACCGGCGGTCGATTCGCCCGCGGGTCCCGCTGGTGCGCCGGCGCGGCCGACCGCAATCCCCGCGAAGTCGATCGCGGTGCTGCCGTTCGCGAACCTGAGCTCCGACAAGGACAACGCCTATTTCGCCGACGGCATCCAGAGCGAGATCCTGACGCGGCTTTCGAAGATCGGCGCGCTCAAGGTCATCTCGCAGACCTCCACGGCGCGCTACGCGAGCTCACCGGAAAACCTGCCGGAGATCGGCCGGCAACTCGGCGTCGCGCACATCGTCGAGGGCAGCGTGCAGAAAATCGGCGACTCGGTCCGCATCAACGTGCAGCTGATCGAGGCTTCCACCGATGCGCACGTCTGGGCCGAGATCTACGATCGCAAGCTCGTTGACGTGTTCGGGATCCAGAGCGAAGTGGCCGCCGCGATCGCGAATGCGTTGCAGGCGACGCTGACGCCCGCCGAGCAGGAGGCCGTTGCGACGACACCGACCACGAACGCGGCCGCCTACGACGCCTACCTTCGCGGACTGAATTTCACCTTGCGGCCCATCGAGAGCCTCGTGCGCGCGCGCGACCGTTTCGCCGAGGCGGTTCGTCTCGATCCCGGCTTCGCCGAGGCGTGGACACGGCTGGCGGAAACCCAGAGCCTGCTCTATTTCAATTTCGTCGAACGCACGCCTGCTGCGCTGGCGCTGATGCAGCAGTCGGCGGAAACCGTGGCGCGGCTTCGGCCTGATTCCGGCGAAGCCTGGCTCGCACTCGGCTATTACCGCTATCGGGGCCTGCGGGATTATCCCGGCGGCAAGGCGGCGTTCGAGCAGGCGCTCGCCCGGCGTCCGAA
>DATLNY010000178.1:0-6412 GCA_035536495.1 Candidatus Saccharimonadia bacterium
CGCCTCAACCGCGGGAATTTCGATGCGGCGCGGGACAGCGCGGAAAAGGCGTTGCGCGCGTACCAGGCCGCGCTGCCCGACGACGCGCTGCGCGCCGCGCGCGCAAAGAGCGCGATCGGCTCGGCGCTGATCGAGCTCGCCGACTACCCGCTCGCGAAGTCGCACCTCGTCGAGGCGGTCGATGCGCTGCGCCCGCTCGGAGAGCCTGCGCACCTCGCGCAGGCGCTGCAGCGGCTTTCCGCTGCGGTCCGCATCGTCGACGGGCTCGAGCCCGCGATCGCGTTGCAGCAGGAAGCGCTCGCGCTGCAGCGCGCGCACCTCGCGCCCGGCGATCCCGACGTCGGCGACACGCTGCGGGGCCTCGCGGTGCTCTACGAGGAATCGCAGCGCTACGACGAGGCCGAGCGCGCACACCGCGAATCGCTCGAGGCGATGCGGCCCTGGGGCGACCGGCATCCGTCCGTGCTGCGCGCGAAGTCGCATTTCGCGGGCCTGCTCGACCGCGTCGGAAAGCGCGACGAATCGAAGGCCCTGTTCGAGGAAGCGCTCGCGGGTCAGCTGCGGGTGTTCGGAGCCGACGGCAAGGACACCGCGGAGACGCAGTTCCACTACGGCATCTTCCTGTCGGGCACGCGCGACCACGAAGGCGCCGAGCGCGCCTACCGCGGCGTGATCGCGAACGCCGGCGCGACCCCGATCCTGCACGCGCACGCGCATCGCTACCTCGGCATCGCGCTGACGTCGCAGCAGCGCTACGGCGACGCGGTCGAGCCGTTGCGAACCGCGGAGGACCAGTACGCGGTGCTGTTCGGCGCGCTCGACGGGCAGCGCTTCCGCGCGCAGGCCAACCGCGGCTACGCGATGTCGCGCGCGGGCGACCCGGTCGGCGTGCTCGTGCAGCGCGAGGCCGTCGAGGGCATCGCGAAGGCGATCGGACCGGAGGCGTACGAGCTCATCAAGCCGCTCGTGCAGCTCGGCCAGTGCGAGCGCGACGCCGGCCACGCGCGCGACGCGCTCGCCGCGCACGAGCGCGCGCTCGCGATCGCGACGAAGGCGGTCGGCGCCGAGCACGTCATGACGCACGAGGCGCAGTACGAGATCGCGCGCGACGCGGTCTCGCTCGACGGTGCGGCGCGCGCGCGGGCACGCACGTTGCTCGACACGGCCAGTGCGGCTCGGCGTGAGAGGGACGATGCGGGCGTGCTCGGCGCGTACCTGCTCGCGAGCGCACGGCTTGCGCAGGCGTCCGGCGAGGGAGAGCGCGCGCAGCGTGAGGCGGCCGAGGCGGTACGCATCCTCGAGGCGATGTACCCCGCCACGCAGCAGCAGGTGATCGAGGCGCGCGGACTGCTGAAGTCGCTTTAGCGACGGACGTCGAGCGTCGCGGCGGCCGGTAGAATCGGTACTGACGCCGTCCCGCTGGAGTTGCTCGTGCCTCTTCGATCCCGCTGCATCGCTTCGCTTCTGGTTCTCGCGTTCGCGGCCCCGGTCACCGCGAAGGATTCCATCGCGCTTTCCGACGCGCTCATCGCGAAGGTCCAGGCGAACCCCGATCGCAGCTATCCGCCGAGCTGCCTGTCGTTCCCGCTGCCGACGACGGTGCGCGGCACGCCGGTCGTGCTGCAGAACGTGTTCATCGGCGATTTCGACAGCCGGTACGAGGAGCGCGTCACGATCACGGCGTGGCGCGCGGCGTGCTCGAGCGGCAAGTCGGCCGTGCTCGTCAAGTTCACGCGCGCGGCCGGCGCGACCAACGCAACGCTGCCGGACGTGCCGGTCCCGTTCGTGACGCAGGGCACGCTCACCGACACGCAGGCGCGCCTGCATTTCGAGCCGAACACGTACAACAGCGAGGTGCACGGCCACTCGATCGTCGGCGAGACGACGCTCGTGCTCGAGCAGCTCGCGGGGGGGCCGCGCATCGACTTCAACCAGGCGTTCAAGCTGTCGCTCGGCACGATCCGCGCGAACAACCAGGCGGTGCTCTACGAACTCAACCTGCCCGCGTACAACGCAGCGCAGCACCCCGATGGCACGCTCGCGCTCGAGATCGGTGGACACGTTTCCGGCAGCTGGTACGACGCCGCACGCAGCGGCGAAGGCATGATCGTCGAGGTCGGCGAGCGCGCGAACGGCGGGAAATACGCCGGCTTCGCCTGGTACACGTTCGACCCGCAGGGCAACCCGAGCTGGATCGTCGGCAACCAGGACCTGCCGGCCATCCTGCCGCGCACGGTCACGATTCCGGCGCTCTACATCCGCGGCGGCGGCTTCGCCGGCAACTTCAACCCGACGACGCTCGACGCGAAGGCATGGGGCACCGTCACGCTGACGTTCCCGACCTGCAACACGATGCGGCTCGACTACGCGTCGGCGCCGACCGCACCCGCGGGCGCGCCGGTCGGTTCCGGAACGCGCAACTGGCAGCGGCTCGTCGCACTGAACGGGCTGGTCTGCGAATGACGCCGCGGCCGTCGCCACGGGCTATCATTGCGCGCGCGAGCGACACCACGCGGATCACGCTGGCCCGTTGATTGCAGAGCCACGTGCCGTGCCCGATCGGGTACCTGACAGAGCGAGGAGCAACAGCCATGGCAGCGAAGAAGACGGCAGGAAGAAAGTCGGCATCGAAGAAGGTCACGTCGAAAAAGGCCGGCCGGAGTGCGTCGAAGACGCTTTCGAGCCCGTCGACGAGCGCCCGCTCGAAGTCGGCCGCGGGCAGCGCGCTGTCGCAGCGCAAGTCGCCCGGCAGGCAGACTTCGCCGAAGGCGGCGAGCGCGGCGTCGAAGGTGCTGTCGAGCGCCGGCACGTCAGCGCGCTCGAAGTCGGCAGCAGGCAGCGCGCTCGCGCAGAAGTCGTCACGCAAGCGCAAGTAATACGCAGTCGACCGGTGCGGACGTGGCGAACGCCGCACTGAAGCGGGTCGTCGAGCAGGTCCTCGACGCATTGCCGGAGACGGCAACGTTGCAGGACCTGCTCCTCGCGTTGCAGCACCGGGCCGACGTCGAGGACGGTCTCGAGCTCGACGAGGGAGGCTCGGCTGCGGGTCATGCCAGTACCGAGATCGGCCTGCCTGCGACGTGCGGCACGAGGAAGCGGCGTGCGGCGGGCGCGTGACGCCCGTGTCCCCTTGCGGAACGTCCTGACGTTTTGACTGATGAACCGGTGTCGCGCAGCGCGGCGCCGGCGCATCGGCGGCGGGCGCCGCCGGGCGGACAACTCGCACGGGGACTTCCATGGATCGCAGACAATTCCTGCTGGCCGGGACCGCGCTCGGCTTCGCCGGCCTGGCGCACGCGGGCAAGAACTTCGGTGGGCTGCTCGGAGCCGCGAAAAAGGGCGCGCAGGCCGCGAGCCTGAGCGACGCCGATGTGCGCGAATACGGCGCGCAGATGGCCCGGTACTACGACGGACATTCGCGCATCGCTCCGGCCGGACACGCGTACGCGAAGCGACTCGCGGTGCTGACGCGCGGGCTCGACAACGACAATGGGCTCGGGCTCAACTACAAGGTCTACCTGACACCCGACGTCAACGCGCACGTCACGCCGGACGGCAGCGTGCGGCTCTACGGCGGCCTCATGGACATGATGAGCGACGACGAGCTGCGCTTCGTGATCGGCCACGAGATCGGGCACGTCGCGCACGAGCACCAGCGCAAGCGCCTTCAGACCGCGCTGACCGCGAGTGCAGCGCAGGACGTCGCGGCTTCCTCGGGCAACGACAAGGTCGCGATCCTCGCCGACAGCGCGCTCGGCGACCTCGTCGTCAAGGTCATCACCGCGAAGCACTCGCAGGGCAACGAGAAGGAGGCCGACGACTACGGACTTTCGTTCATGGCGCGGCGCAAGTACGACCGCAAGGCATCGGTCTCCGCGCTCGACAAGCTCGCGGCGATGTCGACCGGCAAAGCCCCGTGGCTCAGCACGCATCCCGATCCGAAGCAGCGCGCGGACCGGATGCGCAAGCAGGTCTGACCGTCATCGCGAAGTCGGCTGACGCCCCAGGGCAGGGGCGTCGGCAGGGCCTCGCCGGCGCGAATCGCCGTGTCGTCAGTTCGCCGACGGCGCTTCGAAGCCGTCGCCGAACAGCGCGATCTCCGCATCGCCGAACAGGCCCCACTGCGCGTACCACGCGTGCAACCGCGCGACGAGATCGCCGTTGATCGTCGGGTCCTGGTGGAAGTTGTGCTGCACGCCCGGTGCGAGCGACGAGACGTCGTAGACGTGCCGCACGTTCGGTACGCCGGCGGCGTCGAGCCGCTGCGAGAAATCGAGCGACCGTGCGGGCGGGACCGCGTCGTCGATGCTGCCGTGGAGCATGAGGAACGGGGCCGTCACGCCCGCTGATTCGGTGTGTGTCGGCGCGGCCTGGGCGGCGCCGAACGTGTCGGGCACGACGCCGCCCGCGGTCATCGCGGCGACGCGGACCTCGCCGCCGAGTGCGGAAACCTGGCCGATCGCGGCGTACGCGCCCTTGCTGTGGCCGAAGAAGCCGATGCGAGCGGGATCGACGAACGCGAGCGACTGCAGCGCGCGAACGCACGCGACGCCGCGCGCGAGGTTCTCCGCCGCGTGCCCCGTCGTCGCGGGCGCGGTCTCTCCGCCCGCGATGTGGGTGAGCTCCGGCGCGACGAGCACGACACCCCAGCTCGCGAACGTACTCCAGTTCGGAAACGATGCGGGGGTGCCACCCTGACCGTGGTCGAGCACGAGCGCGCCGACCCGGACCGAGCCGGTCGGCGCGTGGAACCGCCCGCTGAAAGTCCGCACGGCATCGGCGTAGGTGAACCGGTCGCCGTCGATCGTGAACGAGAACGTGGCCAGCTCGCCGCCGTGGGCCTGCGTCGCGAGCAGCACAGTCGCGAGGGCGATGCATGCGGTGCGACGCGTCATGGTGCAACGCCCTCGAGGCTAGCGGGTCGAATGCGCCGGCTCGAGCGCTTCGTCGCGCTCCGTCTCGCGGTGCCGCCGTGCGAGCAGCGTGTAGAACGCCGGCACGACGAACAGCGTGAAGAACGTGCCGACGAGCAGGCCGCCGACGACGACCCAGCCGATGTCCTGGCGCGCCTCGGCGCCGGCGCCGTCCGCAAGCGCGAGCGGCAACGCGCCGAGCACCATCGCGCCGGTCGTCATGAGGATCGGGCGCAGGCGCAGCGTGGCCGATTCGACCACGGCCTCGACCAGGGTGCGGCCCTGCGCGCGCAGCTGGTTCGCGAACTCGACGATCAGGATGCCGTGCTTCGCGATGAGGCCGACGAGCGTGATGAGGCCGATCTGCGAGTAGATGTTGATCGAGCCCCCCGTGAGCTTGAGGGTGACGAGCGCACCGGCGATCGCGAGCGGCACCGCCAGCAGGATCACGAGCGGATCGACGAAGCTCTCGAACTGCGCCGCGAGCACGAGGAAGATGAACGCGAGCGCGAGCGCGAACAGCCACGTCGTGCTCGAGGAAACCTTGCGGAACTCGCGGGATTGCCCCGCGAGGTCGTACGTAACCTTGTCGCCGCCGACGCGATCGATGATCTGCTCGGCCGAATCGATGGCGTCGCCGAGCGCGAAGCCCGGGGCGAGCGACGCGCCGATGTTCGCCGAGCGCAGCTTGTTGAAGTGCTCCATCTCGGGCAGCGCGACCGCCTCCTCGATCTTGACGAGGTTCGCGAGCTGCACCATGCGGCCATCCTTGCCGCGCACGTAGACCTCGGACAATGCGGCCGGCGTGCTGCGGTCGGCGCGATCGAGCTGCACGACGACGTCGTACTGCTCCGAGCCGCGCTTGAAACGCGTGACCTGGCGGCCGCCCATCATCGTCTCGAGCGCGCGGCCGACCTGCGCGACGTCGACGCCGATCGCGGATGCCTTGTCGCGGTCGACGTCCAGCTTGAGCTCGGGCTTGTTGACCTCGAGCTCGGAACGCACGTTCGCGAAGCCGGGCGTCTTCGACATCTCGGCCTTGATCTGTTCCATGATCGCGCCGAGCTCCTGGTAGCTCGCGGTCGTCTGCACGACGAGCTGCAGGTCCTGGCCGAAGAAACCGCCGCCGAGCGCGGGCGGCACCTGCGGGAACGCCATGACGCCCGGGATCCCCATGAACTTTCCGAACAGCTCGCCCTGGATCTCCTGCGCCGAGCGCGTGCGCTCGCTCCAGTCCTTCAGCGCCGGGAACGAGATCGAGTTGTTGATGTTCGGCCAGCCGACGAACAGGAAGTAGTGGCTGATCTCGGGGATCGTCTCGTAGACCTGCTCGATCTGCGTCGCGTACTTGTCCATGAACTGGACCGTCGCGCCCTGCGGGCCCTGCGCCCAGGTCAGGATGAAACCCGGGTCCTCGGCAGGCGCGAGCTCGGCGTTGAGCTTGACCTTCGGCAGCGCGAGCAGCCCGCCGATGACGGTCAGCGCGAGCAGCGCGGCAC
>DATLNY010000179.1:0-2272 GCA_035536495.1 Candidatus Saccharimonadia bacterium
TGTTCAAGCCGCGGCAGCCGAGGATCATCGCCTTCGAAGAGCACGGCATCGAGCGCAGCCGCATCAGCTTCTGTGCGACGCGGACCACCGATACGCTCCAGGAACACAACTTCACCGCTTTCGTCGTCGGCGGGGCGCTGCGCGATCTCGTGCTCGGCTGGCAGCCGAAGGACTTCGACGTCGCGACGAGCGCGACGCCCGAGCAGGTCAAGCAGCTGTTCCGCAACTGCCGCCTGATCGGCCGGCGCTTCCGGCTCGCGCATGTGATGTTCGGCGGCGAGGTCATCGAGGTCGCGACGTTCCGCGCGTCCGATGACGACGGCTCCGGCGCGCGCCACATGGTCGACGGGCGCATCGTGCGCGACAACGTCTACGGCAACATCGAGGAAGACGCGATCCGGCGCGACTTCACCGTCAACGCGCTCTACTACACGATCGAGGATTTCTCGGTGCGCGATTTCGTCGGCGGCTACGACGACATCGAGAACCGCTGCCTCCGGCTCATCGGCGATCCCGAGTCGCGCTATCGCGAGGATCCCGTGCGGATGCTGCGCGCGATCCGGCTCGCCGCGAAGCTCGATTTCACGATCGAGCCGCGCGCGTACGCCGCGATCCGCGAGAACGCGAAGCTGATCGCCGATGCCGCGCCCGCGCGGCTGTTCGACGAGCTGATCAAGCTGTTCCTGTCCGGGCATGCGGTCGAGAGCTTCAAGGGGCTGCTCGAGTCGGGCCTGCTGAAGGAATTCCTGCCGCAGACCGCGCGCGCGCTCGTGACGCACGCGAAGGGCAGCGGTGGCACGCTGATCGACGCGGCGCTCGCGAACACCGACGAGCGGCTCGCGAACGACAAGGTCGTCTCGCCGGCGTTCCTGCTCGCAGCGCTGCTGTGGCCGGCCGCGCACAAGCGCTATGAAGGGCTCGTCGCGGACGGGCTCGAGCCGCAGGCGGCGTGGCTGCGCGCGTCGGACCACGTCATCCGCGAGCAGGTCGAGCGCATGGCGCTGCCGCGCCGCTTCACTGCGCCGATGCAGGAGATCTGGTCGATGCAGGCGCGCTTCCCGCAGGCGCAACGCAAGCGCGCGGGCCGCCTGATGGCGCATCCGCGATTCCGTGCGGCGTACGACTTCTTCCTGCTGCGTGCGCTCGACGAGCCCGAGCTCGCGGAAGCCGCAGCATGGTGGCGCGCACAGGTCGAGCATCCGCAGGATGCGCATGGGGCTCGCGCGCCGTCGACGCGTGCCGCGGCCGAAGTCGCCGACGCGGCCGAGCCGCCGGCGCGCAAGCGGCGCCGGCGCCGGCGTCGCAAGCCCGGCGGCGACCCGGGCGAATCCGCCGCCCCGCCCGAAGGCTGACGGTGTCGGTCCGTCGCGGCGTCTTCGTCGGCCTCGGCGCGAACCTCGACGATCCCCGCGCGCAGATCCGAGCCGCGCTCGACGCGATCGAGGCTTTGTCCGGGACGCACGTGCTCGCCGTGTCGCGGCTCTACCGCAGCCCCGCGTGGGGCCCGATCGAGCAGCCCGATTATGTCAATGCGGTCGCCGAGCTCGAGACCGTGCTCGGCCCGGAGGCGCTGCTCGAAGCGCTGCTCGCAATCGAGCGCCGGCTCGGACGCGACCGCTCGGTCTCGCGCTACGGACCGCGGCGGATCGACCTCGACCTGCTCGTCGACGGTGGTACGTCGATCGAGTCGCCGGGCCTGCGCGTGCCGCACCCGCACCTCGCGCAGCGTGCATTCGTGCTCGTCCCGCTCGCGGAGATCGCGCCCGATGTCGAGGTCCCGGGCATCGGCCACGTGCGCGATCTGCTCGCCCGCCTCGACCCCGCCGATCGCGCGCAGGTGCGCGCGCTTGAGGCCGGGACCGTTCGCGGCGAATAATGGCGATCGAGCCGCACGCGGGGTGCCGATGTACGCCGGAACGAAGGACTCCTCCGCGCCCGTGACGCTGCGCACGCTCGCCGCGCGCAAGGCCGCCGGCGAGAAGATCGTCGCGCTGACGGCCTACGACGCGAGCTTCGGCGCACTGCTCGACGCGAACGGTGTCGACTTCGTGCTCGTCGGCGACTCGCTCGGCAACGTAGTGCAGGGCCTGCCGACGACGCTGCCCGTCACGGTCGACGACATGGCCTATCACTGCGCCGCGGTCGCGCGTGGCGTGCGCCGCGCGATGCTCGCGGTCGACCTGCCGTTCGGCTCCTTCCCCGATCCCGTCACTGCGTTCGGACACGCGGCGCGGCTCATGCGAACCGGCGCGGCAATCGTGAAGCTCGAGGG
>DATLNY010000180.1:0-2694 GCA_035536495.1 Candidatus Saccharimonadia bacterium
CTCCAACCGTCTGCTCAGCGACCATAGCGGTGTGGTCCCACCCGATCCCATCCCGAACTCGGAAGTGAAACGCACCCGCGCCGATGGTAGTGTGGCTCAAGCCATGCGAGAGTAGGTCATCGCTGAGCGCTTCAAACCAAAACCCCCGCCGGGTCACCGGTGGGGGTTTTTCTTTGGGCCCTTGAAAATGCCGCGGCGGGTAAGCGGCCGCGGTTTTATTTATCGCGCGCTCCGCGCTAATGAAAATCGCGGGAGTGGGTTTGCAGGTCGCCGAGCAGCGGATCGTAGCTGTGCAGCCGGCGCGCGATGAGGTGCTGGACGCCCTCGACGCGCTCGAGCGTCCCGTCGACCGCCAGGAGCCGTGACTCGAGCAGCTCGCGGCGCTGGGCGTGCGCGGTCTCGAGCCGGACGACGATGTTGACGATGCCGGTCTCGTCCTCGATCGTCACGAAGGTGATGCCGCTCGCGGTCTCGGGATGCTGCCGGCCGATCACGAGCCCGGCCGCCCGCGTGCGGCTGCCATGCGGCAGTCGGCCGAGCTCGGTCGCCGTTCGCGCGTGGCGTGCGCGCAGCGCCTGCCGGATCAGCGCGACCGGATGCGGGCCGAGCGTGAGTCCCATCGTCGCGTAGTCCTGATGGACGTCGCGTCGCGTCGACGGCGGCTTGAGTCGGATCGGTGCCTCGGCGATCCGCGCGTGCTCGAGCACGCGCGGCGGCGCTTCGGCGCCCTGCACTGCCCAGCGCGCGCGATGGCGATGCCCGGCGAGGGTGCGCAGCGCGCCGGCATCGGCGAGCCGGCCGCGCTCGAACGCATCGAGGCGCGCGCGGGCGACGAGGTCGGCGACGTCCTCGAACGGCGCGGCCGCGCGCGCGGACGAAACGCGCTCGCCGCACGATGCCTTCAAGCCGCGGACCTGTCGCAGGCCGAGGCGCAGCGCGGGCTGGGACGTCACTTCGCACGGACCGTCGGCGACGACGCGCGGGCCGGGGACCACCTTGGGGGGCACCGCTTCGGGCCGCGCTTCGAGCGTGCAGTCCCAGTCGCTGTGGCAGACATCGACGCCGCGCACCTCGACGCCGTGCCGCTGCGCGTCCTGGACGAGCTGCGACGGGGCATAGAAGCCCATCGGCTGCGAATTGAGCAGCGCGCAGGTGAACGCAGCCGGCTCGTGGCATTTGAGCCACGCCGAAACGTACGCGAGCTTCGCGAAGCTCGCGGCATGCGACTCGGGAAAACCATAACTCCCGAAGCCCTTGATCTGCTCGAAGATCCGCGCGGCGAAATCATCGTCGTAGCCATGCGCGCGCATGCCGGCGAACAGCCGCTGCCGCCACGGCTCGAGCCCGCCGTGGCGCTTCCACGCCGCCATCGCGCGCCGCAATCCGTCGGCCTCCTCCGGCGCGAAGCCCGCCGCGACGATCGCGAGGTCCATGACCTGCTCCTGGAAAATCGGTACGCCGAGCGTGCGCTCGAGCACGGGGCGGATCGCCTCGGACGGAAACTCGACGGCCTCCTCGCCGTTCTTGCGGCGCAGGTAAGGGTGCACCATCTTTCCCTGGATCGGGCCGGGCCGCACGATCGCGACCTCGACGACGAGGTCGTAGAACTTCTCGGGCTTGAGCCGCGGCAGCATCGACATCTGCGCGCGCGACTCGATCTGGAACACGCCGATCGTGTCGCTCGCGCGGATCATCTCGAACGTCTTCGGGTCGTCGTGCTCGATCGAGGCGATCGTGTGCGCGACGCCGCGCACCTGTTTCACGAGATCGAACGCGCGGTGCAGCGCCGTCAGCATCCCGAGCGCGAGGCAATCGACCTTCAGCAGCCCGAGCGTCTCGAGGTCGTCCTTGTCCCACTGGATGATCGTGCGGTCGGGCATCGCGGCGTTCTCGACCGGCACGAGCTCGGACAGCGCGTGCTCCGAGATCACGAAGCCGCCGACGTGCTGGGAAAGGTGCCGCGGAAAACCGAGCAGCTGCTCGACGAGCTTGAGCAGCCGGCGCGTCTGCGCCGCGGCCGGGTCGAAGCCCTGCTCGGCGAGCCGCTGCGGCAGCTCGCTCGAGTCTTCCCACCACGCCAGCGCCTTGCCGAAGCGCTCGACCTGGTCGAGCGTCAGTCCGAGCGCCCTGCCGAGATCGCGCAGCGCGCTCTTCGGTCGATAGCTCACCACGGTCGCGGCGAGCGCGGCGCGATGCCGTCCGTACTTCGCATAGACGTACTGCAGGATCTCCTCGCGCCGCTCGTGCTCGAAGTCGACGTCGATGTCCGGCGGCTCGTTGCGCTCCTTCGAAAGGAAGCGCGCGAACAGCAGCCGCGCCTTGGCCGGATCGACCTCGGTGATGCCGAGGCAGAAGCAGACGGCCGAGTTCGCGGCCGAGCCGCGGCCCTGGCAGAGGATCTGCCGACGCCGCGCCTCGGCGACGATGTCGTGCACGGTCAGGAAGAAGAACTCGTAACGCAGCTCGGCGATCGTCGCGAGCTCGCTTTCGACCTGCTCGAGCACGCGCCCGGGCACGCCCTCGGGCCAGCGTCCGCGCGCGCCCTCGAGCGTCAGGCGCCTGAGGTACGACGCCGGCGTCTCGCCCTCGGGCACGAGCTCGTGCGGGTATTCGTAGCGCAGCGCGTCGAGCGAGAAGCTGCAGCGCGCGGCGATCCGGACGCCGGCCTCGAGCAGCTCCGCGGGATAGATCTCG